>JAEYOU010000691.1 GCA_023411405.1 Pseudomonadota bacterium
CGGCATCAGCATCATCATGCGCTGCTGCGACGGGTCTGCCGAGGGGTTCGGCGTCATCTTCTGCTGGAAGAACTGCGATGATCATCGCGATCGGCAGAATGCGGATCGGGATGTGCTCCGGCTGGGAGAGGTCGGTCACCCACAGCCAATTCGCGCCTCGCATCTCGATGGCCACCGTGAGCACAGTGTAGAACGCAATGAAGAACGGCATCTGGATCAACATCGGCAGGCAGCCGCCCATCGGGTTGATGCCGTGCTTCTTGTACAGCTCCATTACCTCGGCGTTCTTCTGCTGGTTCTTCGGATCGCGGAGACCGACGCCCTTGTACTTTGCGTTGATCGCCTGGATCTGCGGCTGGAGGTCGGACATCCTCTTCATCGACTTGATGCTGGAGAACCGCAGCGGCATCAGGGCGATATTGATGAAGATGGTGACGACGATGATTGCCCAGCCGTAATTGTGCACGTAGCTGTCGTTGATCCAGTTCAGGATCAGGAACAGCGGCCGCGCCAGCCACCCGAACCAGGTGCCGAAATCCACCAGTTGTGGCAGCCGCTTGTCCACACGCTTCAGCAGGTTGTAATCCTTCGGGCCGACGAAGACATCGAACCGGTTCCGGGCATCGCCGCCCACGGCCGCGCCGGCATGCAGCGCCTCTCCGGAGTTCGGCGACGATTTGACCTTGTCGCTCACCACCCTGAACTGGGTCTGACCGTTCGTGCGGGGCAGGAATACCGCGGCGAAATAGTTGTCCTGAACGCCGGCGAACGAGTACTGGCCCCAGTGATCTACCGGCCCGTCTTTGGCGGCCTTGGCGTCCTGCAGGCTCAGCTTCTGGCTCTGCACATCGAAGTAAAGTGCCCGCTGGTTGCCTGCCGAATTCTGGAGCGCGGTGTCGCCGAACCCGCCGCGCCAGGCGATGAGGTGCTGGATCCCCGAGCCGTTCTCGCTCACCTCGGAGCTGAACTGGGCCAGGTAGCGGCTCTTGTCGAACGTGAAGCTCTTCTCTGCGGAGGTGCGCCCGTTCGAATACCGGAACACTACGCCCAGGCGGTCGTCGCTCGGGCGGATCGCCCACAGCGCGGAATTCAGATCCACCGAGGGCTTGCGGTCCTTATACTCCAGAGCGAAGGGATAGCCCACTTTCGCGGCGCCGGAAGGATTCACGAGATCGAGGGGCTTGCCTGCGCTGTCGCGAAACTTCTTCAGAAGCCAACTTCTGACTACCGCGCCCCGGTTGGAGAACGTGATGCGGTAGACCTCCGTCTCGATGGTGTACGGCTCCTCCTTGACGGCGGCGACCGGCGCGGCCGCTGCGAGCTGCTCGCGCGGCTCCGCGGCCTCCTGCTTCGGTTCCGCCGCGCTCGCGGCGGTCTGGTCTGCCTGGGGGACCGGCTTGGCCGGAACGGCCGTCCTCTGCGGCGCCTGTTGGGGCGCGAAGGTCCGGTAGATGTAGGGCGTGGCGAAGAGGATCGCTCCCATCAGCAGAAACGCCAGGAGCATCCGTTTTTCCATCGCCGGTTCGGCGTTGGGGGATTTCTGAGGGCCGTTGATGTCAGCCATTTGATTTCAACTCGGAATAATCACTGCACCGGGTCGTACCCGCCGGCATGGAAGGGATGGCACCGGAGTAGCCGCCTGATGCCGAGCCAGACGCCGCGCGCCGCCCCATACTTCTCAACCGCCTGCGCCATGTACTCCGAGCAGGTCGGTGCGAACCGGCAGGCGGAGGGCAGGGCGGGCGAGATAAACCTCTTATAGAACCGAAGCAGCGCGACCATTATGAACTGCATCGCGTGAACAGGCGCTCCACTTCCTTCAGCAGATCCTGGAAAGGCGCTTCGCGCGCCGCCCGCCGCGGGTTGATGACTATCTGCCACTGTGGAGCGAGCCGATGGAAATGCTGCCGGACGGCCTCGCGGACCCGGCGTCTGATCCTGTTGCGCGCGACGGCCTTGCCGATAGCGCGCGGGACGGTAAACCCCACCCGTGGTCCTGCGGATTCAGGCACCCGCAGGCAAAAGGCAGCAAAGAATGGACCCGATACTCGCGTTCCGTGGTCATAGACTCTGCGGAACTCCGTGGACTTCAGGATCCGGGCGCTTTTCGGAAAGGATTGGCTTTTCAGGGGCTGCTGGGCTATTTCGAAAGTCGGACCTGGCGCTCGTCGCTGACGGACAGCTTCCAGCGGCCCTTGGCCCTGCGGCGCGAGAGGACAGCGCGCCCGTCCTTTGTCTTCATTCGCGTCAGGAATCCGTGCTTCTTCGCGCGGCGACGGTTGTTCGGCTGAAACGTGCGTTTTGGCATCTTGGTGTCCGAGCGGAACCGCTCGCAAGCACAATCCTGGCTCCGAGCTCACAATTCCACTGAAGTTACAGTATAGCAAGGCGCCCCTGCGCTGTTGGCGCCGCGTGTTCCGGAGGGCCGGACGCTCTCGCGCTTCCGCTTCGAGGATACCCTACCCGCACTCGCCGGAGAGCAGCGGCGCGGAATTGAACCACCTATAAATAATACTAAATTCTCTATTTGCGCTGACGCGTCTACAATTGTTAATCCAATGAGGCTCCCGATGCGGCTCGCCGTCTACCTGTGCGCTGCCTGTGCTGTCGCAACGGCACAGCCGGCCCCTGCGGGAGGGCGATTCTTCCCCGCGAAGCCTTCCGTCAAAGGCAGCCTGGACAAACGCCAGGCGGACCGCCTCAAGGTGAAGATGATCGCGTTGACGGAGCTGCTGGTTTCGGCGGCATTGCCGCTCACCGACTACGACGCCGTGGCTTCAGCGCGTGTTGCCGCCGATCCCGAAGGTGCCGGCCCCCTGGTGGGCGCCGTGACCGGCGCCGCCGAAGTGCTCCTCCGTCCGATCCGGCGTTCCAAGAGCGGGCCGGACTCCCTGATCTTCCACATCAACGCGCTCGATAAAATCCTGGGCCGGCCATACGTGAGCGATTCACAGGGTGACATGTACATTGAGCCGACGCCGGTGGACAGCCTCGGCGAGTACCGGTTGTACCGCCCGACGGTTCAGGGCAGTCCGGTGCTGGTGATTACTCGACCGAACCGGCCCGCCTTTGTGCCCGTGACACGCGGACGCCTGATCCGCGCGCGCCTGGCCGAGGCGACTCGCTTGTTCGAACAGATGTCGGGCGCCGGGGAGGCTGCGGCCGGCGCCGCCGCACAGGCGAAGGAGCGCGTGGCGGCGCTCACTGCGGAACTGTCTTCCACATCCGCCGCGGAACTCGAGGCGCCGGCCGAAATCGGCGGCGATACGCGGGCGTCGGGCCTGGCGGCACCCGGAGTACAGGACACCCGCCGCGTCGTCACCCCGCTGGAGATGTCAGCCGCGGGCGCGATCCACGTCCTCACACTGGAGCACTCCGACGCGTTCGGGCACAGGCCGGAACTCGAGGCCATTCGCCGCAAGGTGGACATTGCCCGGGCGGTTGAGATCATGGAGTAGATGCCGGCTGTCCTGACCGTCGGGCACTCCACG
>JAEYOU010000724.1 GCA_023411405.1 Pseudomonadota bacterium
GCCGGGGACGCCCGCCGCGACCGCCGCCGCGACTCTCCACCCGCCGGAGCCGGGCGGCCATGCCGGCCCGAGCAGCCCGGCGGCGACCGCGAGCCCGAAGATCGCGATCTGTCCGGCCACCCAGCCCTCGCCACGGGGGCCGAGCGTGGGGAGGCGCGGGCTCACGGCAGGCTCTTGCCCGCGAAGTCCTGCGCCGCGAAGAAGGCGCCGTGGACCTCGCCGTCGACGAGCACCGGCGCGAGCGCGCCGGGGAGGACGGACTCGACCGCGTTGGGCGCGTTGGGCCCGCCGAGGTCGGTCCGCAGCCAGCCCGGGTCGAGGAGGTTCATGAGGACGCCGGTGCCCCGGAGCTGCGGGACGGTGTCGCGGACGAACTTGTCGAGCGCGGCCTTCGAGGCGGCGTAGGCCATGAGCTCCGGCTGATCGCGGATGCCGGAGGTGACGTGCACGATCCGGCCCCAGCGCTGCTGCTTCATGCGCGGCAGGACCCGGTACGTGATCTGGATCGGCGCGATCACGTTGACCTCGAAGCTCGTCCGGAAGTCCGCGGGGGGCGTGGCGAGCCAGTCCTGGCGGAAGCGGGTCATGATCGCCGCGTTGCTGTAGAGGATGTCGATGCCGCCGCTCGCCGACATCGCCGCGTCCACCATGCGGTCGACCTCGTCGGCCTTCGAGAGCTCGGCCGCGACGGAGGCGACCTTCACGCCGTGCTTCAGGAGGTCCTGCTCGAGGTCGGCGGTGTGCGACCGCTCGCGGCTGTGCAGCACGAGGTTGCAGCCGCGCTGCGCGAGGCCGGTCGCGACCTGCTTGCCGACGCCCCGGGCCGCCCCGGTGACCAGCGCCCACTTCCCACGGATGTCCACGGCCATGCGGGTGTTCTCTCCCTCGGGTTCGTGCCCGGCGCGGCGGGTGAGCCGGGCCGGAGGGGCGAGTCTAGACAAGAGGCGGGGGCCGCGAAACGGAAACGGCGCCGCATGCTGGAACGTTTTTGCTCGGATATGCTGGCGGCGGGAGGAGCGCGCATGCGCATCGTCGTCACCGGCGCCACCGGGTTCATCGGGAGCCACGTCGCCGCGCGGCTCGCGCGGGCCGGCCACGCCGTCGTCGCCACCGGCCGGGATCCCGCCAAGGTCCCGGCCCTCGGGGCCCTCCCCGGCGTCTCGCTCGCCCGGCTGGATCTCGGCGACCCCTCGAGCTGGGCCGCGCCGCTCGCCGGCGCCGGCGTCCTCGTGCACGTGGCGCTCGGCTGGGGCGACACCGGCCCCGAGATGCTCGCCGCCGACACCGCCGCCTCCGTCGGGCTCCTCGAGGCCGCGCGCCGCGCCGGCGTGCGGCGCGTGATCTACACCTCGTCCACGGCCGCGAACGGCGAGCTGGAGCCGGTGAACGCCGACGATCGCCAGCCGCGGCCGACCGATCTCTACGGCGCGACGAAGGCGGCGACGGAGATGTTCGCGCGGGCGTACGCGCGCCAGCAGGGCCTGCCCGTCCACGTCGTCCGCCCCGGCTACGTCTTCGGCGAGCCGGTCGTGCCCGGGGCACGCAGCCAGCCCGACCGGCGGTTCCGCGACCTCTGCGCCGCGGTCCGCGAGGGGCGCCCCGTCCGGCTCGTCCAGCACGACGGCACGCAGTTCCTCCACGCCGCCGATCTCGCCGAGGTCTACCTGAAGCTCCTCGACGATCCTGCCCCGTTCACCCTCCGCTACGCGCTCTCGCGCGACTGGGTCTCCTGGGAGGAGATCGCCCGCTGGGCGATGGAGGCCGCCGGCCGCGAGGTGCCGCTCGAGCTCGAGGACCGGGGCTACGGCGCGGAGCCGTACCGGTTCGACGTCTCGCGCCTCGCGCGCGAGCTCGGGCTCTCGTTCGGGAACGAGGAGCGGCTGCGGGCGCACGTGCGGTGGGAGCTGGGGAGGAGCGGAGCCACGCCGGGCTGAGATCACGTCCCCGGGCGATGGTCACCGCCGGCCGACGGCTCCGCTCGGCGCCGACGCGACCGAGGTCCCTCGGGGCTTGGTCGACGGGCGTGCCGCGGCCTCACGTCCCGCCACCCACCAGCGGCTGCAGGAACCCCCACGCCTCCTCGAACACGCGGTCGTAGGAGCCCTCGAGGCCGTGCCCCTCGTCGACCTCCAGGAGCTGCGCCGAGGGCGTGCGCGCGACGAAGGCGGCGACGTCCTCGAGGGGCACGGTCTCGTCGCGGCGGCCGGCGATGCAGAGCGTGGGGACGTTCACCGCGGGGAAGGGCGGGTAGGCCCGCGCGTCCTCGTGGAACTGCCAGCCGAGGCGGCGGTTCCGGCCGGAGTCGTGGTGGAACACCTCGCGGCCGCGGGCCCGCCACTCCTCGCGCTCGGCCTCCGAGAGCTTCCTGTCCCAGCGCTCGAACAGCCGGAACGCGGGCGCGAGCAGGACCATCCGCGCGATGGCGGGGCTCCGCGCGGCGGCGACGGCGGCGAGGTACCCGCCCAGCGAGCTGCCGATGATCCCGTGCGGCGGCGCCGCCGCCGAGAGGATCCGCTCGGCCTCGGCCAGCATGCTGGAGGGCGACGACCGCTCGAAGCCGTCGTCACCAGGGGTGAGGTTCGCGATCTCGAGGTGGGCGCCGGCGGCGGCGAAGCGGGCGGCGAGGTGGCGGGCCTTGGCCGAGCGAGGCCCGGACCCGAAGCCATGCATGTAGAGGAGCACGGGGTGCAGAGTAACGCAGGATGCGGCCGCTGCGAGGGGCTGACGCCCGAGGCCAGCCTCACCCCCGGGGCGCCGCGGCCCACGCCGTCCGCCCCTGGAGCCGGAGCAGCACCTCGAGCTCGTCGCCGCCGCTCGCGTGCAGGAGGTCGCCCAGGCCGGAGAGGATGAGCGTCGAGGCGTCCCAGCTCGCCTTCGGCTCGGGCAGGAGCTCCCAGGCCTCGAGGTACGCGGCGAGCGCGAGCTGTCGCTCGCCGTCCTTCGCGTGCAGGCGCGCCTCCCGGCAGAGCCGCTCCACCGCCGCGAGGCGATCGAACGCGGGCCTTTCGCCGAGGTGCTCGTCCATGGAACGACCTTATGACGAGGTCCGGCGCGCGTGAAATGGACGAGCGGTCGCCTACCCAACCAGTACCGGACGTGTAGCGCGTTTCCGGGACGCCGCCGGGCGAGCGCTCGCCCGGCGCCGGCGCGCGCAAACGTTGTGCGTCCCGGACCGGGCGCTCGGCGGGGCGGCCGCGACCCGGGCGTGGTCACTCCTCCGGCTCGACCGGTCCGCTCTGCCGCGCCTGCGCCCGCAGCTCGCGGTGGCGCTCCCCGAGCGTGCGCTCGAGGCCGCTCTCCGAGAGCTCCACGATCCGCTCGCCCCGGAGCGCGTCGGGCAGGTACTCCTCGGCGACGTAGTGGCCCTCGAAGTTGTGCGGGTAGCGATAGCCGCCGCCGTAGCCCAGCCCCTCGAGGAGCTTCGTGGGCGCGTTGCGCAGCCGCAGCGGGACCGGCAGCGGCCCGCGCTCCTTCACGAGGCGCCGCGCGTTCCCGTACGCGGCGATCGCCGTGTTCGCCTTGGGCGCGAGCGCGAGGTAGACCGCCGCCTGCGTCAGAGGCAGCACGCCCTCGGGCATCCCGACGAGCTCGATGGCCTGGAGCGCCGCGACGGAGACCTGGAGGGCCTGCGGGTCGGCGTTGCCCACGTCCTCGGAGGCGAAGATCACCATCCGCCGCAGGACGAAGCGCGGGTCCTCGCCGCCCTCGAGCATCCGCACCATGTAGTAGACGGCCGCGTCCGGATCGGAGCCGCGCAGCGACTTGATGAAGGCGGAGACCACGTTGTAGTGCTCCTCGCCCGCCTTGTCGTAGAGCACGGTCTTCGTCTGGAGCGCCTCCTCCGCGTCGGCCCGCTCGATCCGCTCCCGCCCGGCGAGGCGCACCGCCGACGCGGCCACCTCGAGCGCGTTGAGCGCCCGCCGCGCGTCGCCGTACGCGTACCGCGCGAGCGCCTCGCGGCCCTCGGGCGAGAGCGTGACCGTGCTCGCGAGCCCCTCCGGCGCGGCCACCGCGCGATCGAGGAGCGCCCCGATCTCGTCCTCGGTGAGCCCCCGGAGCGTCACGACCCGGCACCGCGAGAGGAGCGCGGCGTTGACCTCGAACGACGGGTTCTCGGTGGTGGCGCCGATCATCGTGATCGTGCCGTCCTCCACGTGCGGGAGGAACGCGTCCTGCTGGGCCTTCGTGAACCGGTGGATCTCGTCCACGAACAGGATCGTCCGCCGCCGGTTCATCCGCCGCCGGTCGCGCGCCGCCGCGACGATCTCGCGGATCTCCTTCACCCCGCCGAGCACCGCGCTGAACGGCACGAACTCTGCGCCGGTCCGCTGGGCGACGATCCGACCCAGCGTGGTCTTCCCGGTGCCGGGCGGTCCCCAGAGGATGAGCGAGGGGACCTGGTCGGCCTCGATGGCGCGGCGCAGCGCCGCGCCGGGGCCGAGGACGTGGTCCTGGCCCGCGAAGTCCTCCAGGCGCCTGGGGCGCATCCGCTCGGCGAGCGGTTTGCCGGAGGGGTCGGCGGCGGCGGCGCGATCGAAGAGGTCCATGGCGATCCCCGTGAACGAGCCCGAGCCCGAGCCCGAGCGCGGCTGGAACCCTTATATGATGTTCGGATGGACGGACAGCTCTGCCCCTCGCCCCGCAGGGTCGGGATCGTGCACAAGGTGACGAGCCGCGAGGCCGCGGAGGCGGCGCTGCTCGTCTCCCAGTTCCTCCGCGCCCGCGGCGTGGAGGTCACGACCGACGAGGCGGAGATCGGCCGGACGGCCGAGCTGGTGCTCGTCCTCGGCGGCGACGGGACGCTCATCCACGCCGCGTCGCTCCTCGACGGCCGCGCGGTGCCGATCCTGGGCGTCAACATGGGCAAGCTCGGGTTCATGACCGAGGTGCCGCAGAACGAGCTCTACGTCGCGCTGGAGGAGGTCCTCGCCGGCACGGCCCAGGTCTCGGAGCGCATGAAGCTGCGCGTGCACCTGCACCGCGGCGACGCGGCCGAGCGCGCGGTGGACCTGGAGGTGCTCAACGACGCGGTGCTCGCGAAGGGCGCGCTCTCCCGCATGGTCGAGATCGAGATCCGCTGCGGCGGGAGCTTCCTCACCACGCTGCGCGGCGACGGCATCATCGTGGCGACGCCGACCGGCTCCACCGCCTACGCGCTCTCGGCGAACGGGCCGATCATGGTCCCCACGATGCGCGGCGTGATCCTCGCGCCGATCTGCCCGCACACGCTCACGCAGCGGCCCATCGTCGTGCCCGACGACAAGACGGTCGAGCTCTGGATCCGGAACGACACCGACGTGTTCCTCACGCTCGACGGGCAGAAGGGCATGAAGCTCCAGCGCGGCGACCGCATCCAGGCGAAGCAGTCGCAGAACCGCGTGCTCCTCGTCCGGAACCCGCGGATCGACTTCTTCGGGATCCTGCGGGCGAAGCTGAGGTGGGGAGACCGGTAGCACCTCTCCGTGCCCGTGCCCGGGATGCCCTCCCGGACCGCCTGTTCACCTGAAAATTTGCGCAGTGTCAGTGACCCATGGATCAATGCGTCCATGCTCACGACCCTGCGCATCTCCGGCTTCGCGGTCGTCGACACGGTGGAGGTCCAGTTCGGCCCCGGGCTGAACGTCCTCACCGGCGAGACCGGCGCCGGCAAGTCGATCCTGGTGAACGCGCTCCACCTCGTGCTCGGCGGCCGGATGACCGCCGACGTCCTGCGCGAGGGTGCGGACGAGGCGGTGGTGGAGGCTCTGTTCGAGCTGCCGGCGGATCACCCGGCGTGGGAGAAGCTCGGACTGCCCTCGGCCCCGGGGGAGGAGCGCGCCCCGCCGACCCGCGAGCTCCTCGTCCGGCGCGTCGTCGCGCGCGGCGGCCGCGGGCGCGCGTTCGTGAACGGCGCGCTCTGCACCGTCTCGATGCTGGAGAGCGCGCTCCGCCGGACCGTGGACATCTCCGGGCAACACGAGCACGTGTCCCTGCTCGACCCGGCGGTCCACCTCGAGCTCCTCGACGCCTACGCCTCGGCCGATCTCCTTCGGCAGGCCCAGGATGAGCCCCTTCGACAAGCTCAGGATGAGCGGACCATGGAGTGTCCTCGCGGCTGCGACCCCCTCCTCGGACGCTACCGCGAGGCGTACGGCGCGCTCGCCGCCCTCGTCCGCGAGCGAGACGCGCTCGCCGCGGACGAGGGCGAGCGGGCGCGGCGGGCGGACTACCTCGCGTTCCAGCTCGAGGAGCTCGATCGGGCGGGCCTGCGGGCCGGGGAGCTCGAGGCGCTCGAGGCCGAGCGACGCGTCCTCTCCTCCGCAGAGAAGCTCCGCGAGGCGGCGCGGGCCGCCGAAGGGCTCGTCTACGGCGAGGAGGGGAGCGCCTCCGAGCGCGTGGGCCAGGCGGCGCGGGCCATCGCCGACGTCGCCGCGGTCGATCCGCGGCTGGGCGCCCCGCTCGGCCTGCTGCGCTCCGCGGCCGTGGAGATCGAGGAGGCGGGGCGGGAGCTCGGGCGCTACGCGGAGGTGGTCGGTGGAGACCCCGATCGGCTCGCGGCGGTCGAGGACCGGGTCGAGCTGCTCCGGGCCCTCGCGCGGAAGCACGGCGGCACCGTCGAGGCGGCGCTCGCCCGGCGCGACGCGATGCACGCCGAGCTCGCGGGGGTGGCGAACGGCGGGGAGCGGCTCGAGGAGCTGGCGCGGGAGATCGACGCGCGCGGCGTCGAGG
>JAEYOU010000446.1 GCA_023411405.1 Pseudomonadota bacterium
CCGAGCGGAGACGCGCCCTGGACTACGTCCCCAGTACGGACGCCGCCTGCAATTTGCGGGACGGCGACGCGAGGTCACCGGTCCACCAGCACTCAGTCGCTCATCGAGCGCGCCGGCCCGCACGGAATTGCAGGCGCTTCCCGAGCGCGCTGCACCGTCTCCAGTGCGCATCCGATCCGGGCCGCGTCGTAGCGACGAAGGGCGCCGCAGGGTCGGACCGTCCCACGCGGGCCCTCCTCCCATCCCACCCCGGCTCGAGGCGTTCCTGCGAGGAGCAACGAGCGCAGCGAGCAGGCGGCCCCATGCTCGCCCTTCGACTCCGGCCCTGCTCCGCAGGGCCTACGCTCAGGGCGAGCGGACTGGTGACTCCTCGGGAACGCGGCACTTGCTCCGACACGCTCCTAGGCGGGGAGGCTCCCCAGCGCCCGCTCGAGGTCCGCGATCAGGTCGGCGGGGTCCTCGATCCCGATCGAGAGCCGGATGACGCCGTCCGTGATCCCGGCGCGCCGCCGCGCCTCGGGCGTCATGGACGCGTGCGTCATCGACGCCGGGTGCGCGACGAGGCTCTCCACGCCGCCGAGGCTCTCGGCGAGCGTGAACCACCGGACCGTCCGGAGCACGTGATCGACGCGCGCGCGGGCGCCCTCGCGGAGCTCGAACGAGAGCATCGCGCCGAAGCCCTTCTGCTGGCGGCGGGCGAGCGCGTGCTGCGGGTGGGTCTCGAGCCCGGGGTAGTGGACGCGGGCGACCTGCGGGTGGGTGGCGAGCCACGCCGCGACCGCCTGGGCGCCGGCCTCGTGCGCGCGCATGCGCAGGAGCAGCGTCTTCATCCCGCGGAGCACGAGGAACGCGTCGTGCGGGCTCTGCGAGGTGCCGAGCAGGTTGTTCATGCTCTGGATGCGCTGGAGGAGCGCGGGCTGTCCGGGCGCGGCGACGACGGCGCCGCCCACCACGTCGCTGTGGCCGTTCAGGTACTTCGTTGTCGAGTGCACGACGAGATCCGCGCCGTGCTCGAAGGGCCGCTGGAGCACCGGGGAGAGGAACGTGTTGTCCACCACCACGAGCGCGCCGCGCGCGTGCGCGAGCTCGGCCACGGCGCGGATGTCCGTGAGCCGGAGGAGCGGGTTGGAGGGGGTCTCGATCCAGACCATCTGGGCGCCCTCGTCGAGCGCGCGCCGGACGGCGCCCAGGTCGGCGAGATCGAGGTAGCTCGTCCGCAGGCCGTACGCGCCGCGCGCGTGCTCGAGCGTGCGGAAGGTCCCGCCGTAGCAGTCCACGGTACAGAGGAGGTGGCTCCCGTGCGGGAGGAGGTTGAGCGCGAGGAGCACGGCGCTCATCCCCGTGCTGGTGCAGGTGGCGCCGCTGCCGCCCTCGAGGAGCGCGATCGCCTCCTCGGTCGCGGCGCGCGTCGGGTTTCCGCTGCGCGTGTAGTCGTAGCCGACGTTGGTGCAGATGTCGCGGAAGGCGAAGGTCGACGAGAGGTAGACGGGCGGCATCACCGCGCCGTACGCCGGGTCGGGCTGGACGCCGGCGTGGACGCACTGCGTGGCCGGGCGCGCCCCCGGGACGAGGGCGCCGCGCTCGGCCCAGCCCACGCGCGCGGGGCTGCCCGGCGGGACGACGGCGAAGTGGTACGCGGGGTTTCCGGGGATGTTCGGGTCGAGGTGGGCGTCGTCGGACATGCGGGGCACCGGTCTGGCGAAGGTGAGGGATCGATCTGCTTTAACGGAGAAGCGAGCGCACGGCAAAAACAGGCTCGGCCGGCCCGTCCCGGGCCCGTGCGAGCCGAGCGGACGAGCATCCGTTATCGTTGACACACGGCCGTCCGTTATACAAGATGAACATCCACCGAGCCGGGCGCGCCCCGGCCTGCCCCCCGGGGAGGACGCCGTGCCCGCACCGATCTCGCCTGTCGCCGTCGAGCCGGAGCTGCTGCCGCTGTTCGTCAAGCTCTCCGGCCGGCGCGTCGTGGTGGTCGGCGGCGGCGCGATGGCGGCCTCGAAGCTCGCGCCGCTCCGGCGCGCGGGCGCGGACGTGCACGTGGTCGCCCCGGAGGTGCACCCGGAGATCGTCGCGAGCGGCGTCTCCGTCGCGCGCCGGCCGTTCGTCGCTGCCGATCTGGACGGCGCCTGGCTCGCCGTGGCGGCGGCGACCCCCGAGGTGAACCGGGCGGTCGCGGCCGAGGCGGAGCTGCGGCGCGTCTTCGTGAACGCGGTGGACGATCCCGACACCGCGTCGGCGTACGCCGGCGGTGTCGTGCGGCGCGGGAGCGCGACCATCGCGGTCTCCACCGCCGGGCGCGCGCCGGCCCTCGCCGGGCTCGTGCGCGAGGGGATCGAGGCGCTCCTGCCCGAGCAGCTCGAGGTCTGGGTGGAGCGCGCAGAGGCGCTCCGGGCCGGGTGGAAGGCGGAGCGGGTGCCGCTCGCGGAGCGGCGGCCGCTGCTGCTTCGGGCGCTGAACGAGCTGTACGACCCTGGCTCCCGCTCGTCCCTCGACAGGCTCAGGACGAGCGGGCACGAGAGGTCTCAGCCTGGCGACGACCGCTCGTCCTTCGACAGGCTCAGGACGAGCGGACACGAGACGGCCGCGCCGAGCGGTGACGGGGACCGCTCGCCCTTCGACAGGCTCAGGGCGAGCGGGGAGGAGAGGCGCTCCCCCTCGGGCGGCTTCGTCTCCCTCGTCGGCGCCGGTCCCGGCGACCCGGAGCTCCTCACGCTGAAGGCGGTCCGCCGCCTCGAGGAGGCCGACCTCGTGCTCCACGACGCGCTCGTCTCCGGCGAGGCCCTGCGCCACGCGCGCCGCGCGCACTGCTTCTTCGTGGGCAAGCGCGCCGGCCGGCCCAGCGTGAAGCAGGAGACCATCCACAAGATGCTCGTCCAGGCCGCGCGCGCCGGCAAGCGCGTGGTCCGGCTCAAGGCCGGCGACCCGTTCGTCTTCGGGCGCGGGGGCGAGGAGGTCCTTGCGCTCGCCGAGGCCGGCGTCCCCCACGAGGTGATCCCCGGCCTCTCCTCGGCGCTCGCGGCGCCGGCGCTCGCGGGGATCCCGCTCACGCACCGCGGCCTGTCCACGGGGTTCACGGTCGTCTCGGGGCACGCCGAGGAGGCCTACCGGCCGGTCGTCTCCGGCCTGCGGCCGGGCGCGTCGACGCTCGTCGTCCTCATGGGGCTCGGCACGCGGGGTCGCCTCGTCGAGGTGCTCCGCGAGGCCGGGTGGCCGGCCGACACCCCCGCGGCCGCGCTCCTCGGGGCCGCGACGCCCGAGGCCTCGGTCTGGACGGGCA
>JAEYOU010000099.1 GCA_023411405.1 Pseudomonadota bacterium
GCCCCCACCCCCGCGCGGCGCGCCCGCCCGCGCCTCGGGACGCTGCTCCCCGCCGAGCGCACGTACGACGATCTCACGGGCGCGGCGGACGTCGGCGTCGAGCTCCGCCTGCTCTGGGGCGAGACCCTGCTCGACGCCCACACGTTCGTCCGGCCCGCGACGCCGGTCCTCGTGGGCGGCACGAAGAGCTGCGCGATCCAGGTGGAGGGGCTCCCGCAGGGCGAGTTCCCGATGCTCCGGTACGACGGGGCGGACTACCACTTCGCCTTCGGCAAGGGCATGACGGGCGTCCTCGACGACAAGGGCGCGCGCACCGCCTTCGGCGAGCTGGTCCGCTCCCGGCGCGCGGCGAGCGACGAGAAGGTCCCGGGCGCGTACTGGATCCCCGTGCCGCGGACCGGCGCCGTGCGCGCCGACCTCGGCGCCCAGCTCGCCATCGAGGCCCGGCCGCGGCAGCCGCAGAAGGTCAAGCCGGCGCCGTGGTGGGAGCGGATCAACTATCAGTTCCTGAACCTGTTCCTCGTGCTGGCCTTCCTGCTCTCGGTCTTCGTCATCACCGCGAGCAACTTCCCGTACGACACGGACACGAGCGCGGACGAGCTCTACAAGAACCCCTCCCGGATGGCGAAGTACATCCTGAAGCCGCCGGAGGCGCCGAAGCCGCAGCCCTCGCCGGACAAGGGGCTCGCGGCCGAGGAGAAGTCGGACGCCGGGGGCGAGCCCGCCGAGAAGCACAAGGGCGAGGAGGGGCAGATGGGCAAGAAGGACGCGCCCAAGACAAACGCCCGCTCCGCGCCGCGCGCCATCGACCCCAACGCCAAGGACCTCGTGAAGAACTCGGGCCTCCTCGGCGCGCTCGGCCGGGGTGGCGGCGGGCTCTCCACCGTGATGGGCACCGGCGGCCTCGGCGGCGATCTCAAGGGCGCCGTCGGCAACATGTACGGCCCCGTCGTGGGCGACAGCTACGGCCTGGGCGGCCTCGGCATCCGCGGCTCCGGCTCGGGCGGCGGCGGCTCGGGCGAGACCATCGGCATCGGCGCGCCCGGCACCAAGGGCCGCGGCGGCGGGCTCGGCGGCGGCAGCGGCTACGGGGCCGGCGCGGGCAACCTGGGCAGGAAGGGCGACAAGGTCATCAGCGTCAACACCGGCCCCTCGACGATCATGGGCTCCATCGACAAGGAGCTCATCCGCAAGGTCATCCAGGAGCACGCCGCCCAGATCCGCTACTGCTACGAGCAGGAGCTGGCGCTCAACCCGCGCCTCCAGGGCAAGGTCGCCATCAAGTGGGTGATCGAGGCCGAGGGGAACGCGACCAACGCCGTCGTCGAGTCGAGCGCCACCTCGCTCGAGAACGACCGCGTCCACCAGTGCATGATGTCGCGCATCCAGAGCTGGCAGTTCCCGAAGCCGAAGGGCGGCGGCGTCGCCGTGATCACGTACCCGTGGATCTTCCGCTCTTCGGGCAACGAGTGAGGAGGTACGCAGTGAACGGGAGCTCCCTCGCCATCGCCCTCGCCGCGCTCCTGGCGCCGGGGATCGCCCTCGCGCAGGAGGCGGCCCCGCCGCTCCAGGAGAACCCGCGGGCGGCCCGCTACGACGACGTGGAGCGCGGCTTCTTCGTCGGCTTCAACGCCGGTTACCTGAGCTTCCTCGAGACCCCGACCCAGGACCTCGACGCCTTCCCCGCGGCGGAGGGCGGCGGCGGCAGATCGGGCGGCCTGCTCCTCGCGGCCGAGCTGGGCGTGGACGTCACCCCACGCCTCTCCCTGGCGCTGGTCGCCCAGGGCGGAAACCAGCGGGCCAACGCCGACTACGGCGCGTTCGGCGTGTACGCCGCCGGCGCCGACGCCCGCTTCTCCTACTACGGCAAGAAGGACCGCAACGACTGGGAGCGGTTCTTCCTCTACGTGCACGCTCGCGCCGGGTACGCGCGCACGTTCCCGAAGGGCCTCTTCGGGACGAGCGACGTCATCGTCCAGGCCGGCCCCGGGGTCGAGTACTTCACGCGCCTGCGCCACTTCTCGATCGGCGTCTCGCTGGACTACGTGCGCGCGCTCAAGGCCAAGGCGAACGGCGTCACCGCGTACTCGACCGTGCGGTACACGTTCTAGAAGCAGTGGCCTCAGGCCTCAGGCTTCAGGAAAGACTCGGGTCTTTCGCGGCTCGTCCGTCGCATCCCGGAGCGCTCCCGGAGGCCCGAGACGCGAGGCCCGAGGCCCGAAGCCCAGGCGGTATCGCCCCGGACGACTTTCGCGCAGCTCCGGATGTAGGCAACCGCCCGTAAGGGCTCGGCTTTTCATCGGCCGCGCAATTGACCCTCCGCCGGAACGGGACCTATACTCCCGTCGATTCTCCTTTTTTCTCCGCCCCAGCCCCCAGCGAAGCCACCTTGAGCGCACCCAGCCTGGACGAGCAGATCCGAACCCACCTGGAGACGCTCGAGGCGGCTCCCGGAGATCTCCAGGCGTTCGACGCCCTGGTGGGCCTGTACGAGTCGTCCGCGCGCTGGGAGGATCTCGTCGCGCTCTACGAGGGGCGGGCGGGCGTCGTCGCCGGGGCGCCGCTCCTCGCACGGGCGGCGAGCCTCGCCCGCGCCAAGCTCCGCAACGTGGCCCGCGCCGAGGCGCTCTACCGCCAGCTGCTGCGCCTCGATCCGGCCAACGAGGACGCGCTCCGCGACCTGTGCGAGCTGCTCGAGGAGGAGCAGAGCTGGCCCGCGCTGGCGGCCGTGCTTGAACAGGGCGCGCAGAGCGCCGCGGATCCGCGGAAGGCCGCGCAGCTCACGGTCCGGCTCGCGCGCGTCCACGAGCAGAAGCTGGGCCGCCGCGACCGCGCGGCGCTGCTCTACGCCCGCGCCCACCGGCTCGACCCGGAGCTCTCCGAGGCGCGCGTCCGTGCGCTCGCGTGCTTCGCGGCGCTGCGCCGCTACGGGCAGGCGAAGAAGCTCCTCGACGCCGCGCGCGATCAGCACGCCGACCCCCGCACCCTCGCGGCCGAGTACGCGAAGCTGGGCGCGGCCCTCGTCGACGAGCCGCTCGAGCACGGCCTCGCGATGGACGCGCTCATCGAGGCGATCACGCTCGACCGCGCCGCGCCCGGGGCCGCCGCCGCCCGCGAGCGGCTCAAGAACATGCCGCGCAACTGGCGCGAGGAGGCCGCCCGGCTCGAGGCCGAGGCCGGCGCCGCCCAGGACC
>JAEYOU010000177.1 GCA_023411405.1 Pseudomonadota bacterium
GCCCGCCGCCGCGGTCATGACGGCGATCGCCCCCGCGCCCGCCGCCGTCGCGCCGCTCGCGGCGCTCCCGGAACGGCTCCGGCCGGTCGGCGGCGCCGGGCGTCACGCCGATCGCCACCGAGAAGACCGTCCCGGCCTTGAGCTGCGCGACGAGGTCCGCCTCGGACGCCACCGGCTCGCGGAAGAGCGTCGCCGCCTTCCCGATCGCCGCGAGGTCGTGCGCGCCGGACGCCCCGGTGCACGGCAGGTTCATGTGGTCGGCCGCCTCCATGGCGAGATCGTTGATCGCGCTCTTGCGCTGGGCGTTCAGCCCCTCGACCGCCGCGAGGCCGTCGAGCGTGAAGATCACGTCCCCGCTCGGCCGCTCGATGCTCTTGTCGTACGGGTGGGCGGCGACGACCACGCCCCCCAGCTCGCGCACCTTCGCGAGCACCTCGCGCACGGGCCACGGCGTCGCCGAGCCGAACATCTGCGCGGGCGCGGGGACGCGCGCCGGGTCCGGGAAGAAGCACAGGTAATGGCCGCGGTCGGTCGCGACCTCGATCCCGCAGAGCGCCAGGAACCCCTCCGCCTGCGCGGCCTCCCGGATCTCCGCCAACCCCTCGAGGGAGTTGAGGTCGGTGATGGCCACCCCGTCGAGGCCGACCTCGCGGGCGCGCCGCACGACGTCGCGGATCGCCGACGTGCAGCCGCGTGTGTGGTTCGAGTGGACGTGCAGGTCGATGAGCATGGGCGGTTCCCGGGGCGTGAACTGGCCCCGGCTTTAGCACGCGCCCTGCCCGTTTTGAAGCGGACGGGAGCGGCTACGCCTGGAGCGGGACCGGGGCGAGCTTCGGCCGCCGGTCCTCGGCGGCGCGGATGAGGTATCCCATCAGCATGAGGCTGGAGGTGTTCTCGATCACCCGCTCCGGATCGCGGGAGATGAGGTTCGCGCTGTAGTGGAGGAAGAACTGGGCGAGCTCTTCCCCGGCCTCGCGCGTGATGAGCGCGTTGAGCTCGCCCGAGTCCATCGTCCGTATCTGATTGATGAAGTCGACCGCGAACGACTTCTTCCCGCTCTTCCCCGCCATGTCGGTGGTCCTCGCACCATCCAGTCGAGTGGAATGTAGGAAGGGGCCGAGGCGTCGGCCAGGACCCCCTACCCACCCTCCCAGAAAACTGCGAGCCGATACCGATGCTTACGGTGGCGCTTGTTTGACAGGGCGCTCGGGGCCGGGTCATACTCCGCCCGGGTCTACGCGCGTGCGTGGTGTGTGTGAGGAGGCGACGGTGAGCGCGATGAGCTTCACGGGGGTGAAGGTCTTCTCGGCCACCAAGGCGAGGGAGCGCGAGGAGCTCGGCGAGACCATCACTCGCTGGCTGCGCTCCAACGCGGATCTCGAGATCGTCGATCGGGTCGTGACGCAGTCGAGCGACGACGAGTTTCACTGCCTGACGATCGTGCTGTTCTACCGCGAGCGTTCGGCCGCCCCGGCCGGTCCTTGAGCGCGCGAGATCGTTGGGCACGTTCCCCCCACACGTGCTAGGTCACGCACCGCATGAAGCTCAAGCAGCGGCCCGAGGACTTCCAGGTCACGGAGTCCTGGCGCTTCGACGAAGACCCGCGCGGCGCCCACTTCGTCTACCTCATGGACAAGCAGAAGCTCTCCACCTTCGAGGCGGTGGAGCGCATCTGCACGCGGTTCAAGATCCCGCGGGCCGCCGTCTCCTACTGCGGGCTCAAGGACAAGCAGGGGCGGACGACGCAGCTCGTGGCGGTCGAGAAGCGCCAGATCGATCTGCAGGACCCGGATCTCCGGCTCAAGCCGCTCGGCCGCACGGCGCGCCCCCTCTCGGCCGAGAACACCACCTCCAACCGGTTCGCGGTCACCGTCCGGGACCTCACGCCCGAGGACGTCGCGCGCCTGCCCGCCGCCGTCGCCGAGGTCCGCAGGCTCGGCGTCGTGAACTACTTCGACTCCCAGCGGTTCGGGGCGCTCAAGCACGGGCAGGGGTTCATCGTGAAGGACCTCATGCGCGGCGACTTCGAGGCCGCGCTCCGCAACGTGCTCGCGCGCCCCAGCGTCCTCGACCAGTCCGGCGACGCGAAGGTGAAGGAGTTCTGGCGCGCCCACTGGGGACAGTGGGACCGGCGCAACCCGCACCCGGGCGCGGAGCGGTACGAGGCCGTGGTGCGCCACCTCCGGAGCCACCCGGCCGACCACCGCGGGGCGATGCTCCGGACCGAGCCCCGCTGGCGCGCGCTCCAGGTGTTCGCGTACCAGAGCTGGCTCTGGAACGAGGGCGTGAAGGCCTACCTCCGGGAGGTGGTCGGGATCGCCCGCCTCACCTCCATCCGGTACCAGGCCGGGACGCTCCTCTTCCCGCGCGAGCTCGACGCGGCCGCCGCGCGCCTCCTCGCCCCGCGCACGTTCCCGCTCCTCTCCCCCGCGACGCGCTTCGACGATCCGGTGGTGGAGCGGGCCGCGCTGTCGGTGCTCGGCCGCGAGGACATGGGGCTCGCCGATCTCGCCGTCCCCGGCACCCCCGAGATCCACTTCGATCCCGAGGACCGCCCCCTCCTGGTCCAGCCCGGGAAGCTCGCCGTCGGCGAGCCGCAGGACGACGAGCTCAACCGCGGGCGCCACCGCGTGAACGTCGCGTTCACGCTGCCGCCGGGCGCGTACGCGACGCTCGTGGTGAAGCGGCTGTTCCACTGGACGCTGGCCCCGAGCGGCGCGACGAAGGCCGCGCGCGATCATGAGAAGCCCTCGGGCGTCAGGCCTCGGGCGTCAGGCCAGAGGCCCGAGACCCCGCGTCCCGAGGGCTTCCTCGCGAGGCGCCGCGCGGAGAAGGAAGCGCGCGCAGCGCGGCGTGCAGCTGCGCGGAAGTCGTAGCGGCGCTTCTCCCCGAGGCCCGAGGCCTGTTTCCCTCAGCTCGGCCGCGGATCCGCCCACTCCCAGGCGAGCGTCCCCTTCCGCGAGGCGTCCTGCAGGAGGTCGGCGAGCACCGCGAGGTCCACCTCGGGCGGGACGTCGATCGCGACGTACCGCGGGCGGAGCAGCTCGTACGTGCACCCGGCGTCTCCGACCCGCTCGAGCAGCCGCTGCACGGCCGTGGACTGGAGATCCATCGACGGGTCGAGCGCGAACCGGAGGGTCCGATGCCCGCCCTTCTCGAGGACGTCGTCGAGGATCGGGCCGCCCCGCTCCGGGCCCGCCGCGCGCACGACGTCGTCGCGCGAGACGCCGTACGCGAAGAAGGGGCAGCTCTCGATCCGGTACCGGTCGCTGCCGAGCGGCTCACCCCAGATCGTGTCCTCCTCGGGTCCCTGCTCCCCCGCGCCGCGATCGAGGCGGATGCGGATGCGGACGAGGCCTTCGGCGGTTTCGACGTCGGTCGGCATGTGGGTCCTTCTCACGGGGCGTGCCGCCCCGCCCCTCCCCCCAGCTTCGCCGGGGCCCCCGGCCCCGCCGTGCCCTGCCCCGCTCCCGGCACCATGCAGTCGTTCTAGCCTGGGGCCAGCGTGCGCGCGATGGCATCGGCCAGATCGGGGCCCGTGTGCCGTTCGGGCACGAGGACGGGGGCGAGGCCGGCCGCCCGGAGGGCCTCCGCGGTGGTCGGGCCGATGGCGGCGACGCACGCGCGGGCGAGCAGGCGGCCGCCGCCTGCGCCGAGGGCCGCGAGCACCGCGCGGACCGCCGAAGGAGAGGCGAACGC
>JAEYOU010000212.1 GCA_023411405.1 Pseudomonadota bacterium
GTCCGGGACCGCGCCGACGGCCGCCGCGCCGACGAGGGCCGCGCCCATCGGCGCGCCGCCGCCGCCTTGCACGGGCACGGTGGGGAGGTCGAGCACGTCGGCCTTGAGCGCGTTCCACGCGGCGTCCCGGGCGCCGCCGCCCGTGGCGCGGAGCTCGGTGAACGCGAGGCCGGGGTGGAGCGCCCGCACCGCGTCGCGGTACAGCGCGTACTCGAGCGCGACGCCCTCGAGCACGCTCCGGTAGAGCCGGGGCAGATCGTGGTCGCGCGTGATCCCGAACCAGGCGCCGCGCATGTGCGGCGTCGAGGGCATCACCCGGCCCTCCATGTGCGGGAGGAAGTACGGATCGTCGAGGCGCGGCTCGAGCGCCGCGATCACGGCCCCGAGCCGCCCGGCGACCTCGGCCAGCGCGGCGCCGCCGGCCACGCGCTCCGCGAACCAGTTGAGGTTGAGCCCGCCGCCGTTGATGTACGCGTACGGATGCCACAGGCCCGGCACGGCCGAGCGGCCGCAGCCCATGATCCCGGCCGCCGCGTCCGCCGCGAAGGCCGAGGTGGTCGCGGCGAAGACCGAGGCGGTCCCGGCGACGTCCACGCAGATGCCGGGCGCGACGGCGCCGCACGCGAGGAACGACGCGGCGGTGTCCCCGAGCCCTGCCGCGACGGGCGTCCCCGCGACGAGCCCGGAGGCGCGGGCGGCCTCCGCCGTCACCCCGCCGACCACCTCGAGCGGGCGCGCGATGCGCGGGAGCTTGCGGGCGTCCACGTCGAGCGCGCCGCAGAGCTCCTCGTCCCAGCGCCGATCCGCGTTCCGCGCGAAGCCGGAGAAGTGCAGGTAGGTGTCGTCGATGAAGGCGTCGCGGCCCGCGAGGCCGCAGAGCCGCATCGCGGCGTAGCCGCCGGGCTGCACGAACGAGGCGATGCGCGCCCAGGCTTCGGGCCGCTCGCTCTTCCACCAGAGGATCTTCGGGCCGTGGTTGATCGAGGGGACGTTGCCGGTCCGCTCCAGCACCGCGCGCCCCGCGCGGCGCTGCATGACCTCGATCTGCGGCGCGCAGCGGGTGTCGAGCCAGGAGTCGTAGGGCGTGGCCGCGAGGCCGTCGGCGCCGACGCCGATGACCCCGGCCATCTGCCCGTCGATCCCGACCGCGGCGACCCGCCCCGCCGCGACCCCGGCCTCGTCGAGGCAGGCGCGGATCGTGTGGAGCACGGAGGCGTACTGGCGCTCCGGATCCTCCTCCACCACGCCGGGGGCGGGCCGGTGGAGCCGCGAGGGCTCGTCGGCCTCGGCGACGAGCGCGCCGTCGAGCGCGTGGAGCGCGGCGCGCGTGCCCTGCGTCCCGATGTCGACGCCGACGACGAGATCGCGGGTCTCGGCCATGGGCGGCTCCTCCGCTACGCGAGCACGAAGCCCGACTTGAGCCCCTCGCCGCGGGTCGCAGCCGCGAACGCGGCGGGCGCGTCGTCGAGGCGGTGGGTCCCGGTGACGATCGAGCGGACCGGGAGCCGGCCGCTCGCCACGATCCGCAGGCAGCGCCGGTACTGCGCGAGGCTCTGGCGCGTCGTCCCCGTGACGGTGATCTGCTTGTAGTGGATGACGTTCGTGTCGAGCGGGACGACCTCCTTCCCCGCCGGCAGCCCGCCGAAGAAGATCACCCGCGCGTCGAGCGCCGGGACCTGGAAGGCGAGCTGCTGGGTCGCGGCGCTGGAGGCGGCGGTGACGACCACGTCGGCGCCGCGCCCGCCGGTGAGCTCGTACACCCGCTCCCTGGGCCGATCCGGGCCGAGCGTCACGAAGGACGCGTCCTCGCGCTGCGCCGCCGCGAGCCGCTCCTCGTTGAGGTCGTGGATCATCACGAGGCCCGCGCCGGCCATGCGGTACAGCTTCGCGTGCATGACGCCGATCGGCCCGGCGCCGATGACGAGCACCGCGTCGCCCGGCACGAGCCGCGCGCGCTCGAACGACGCGTACACGCAGGAGAACGGCTCGACCAGCGCCGCCTCGGCGAACGAGAGCCCGTCGGGGATCGGGCAGAGGTTGCCCTGCGCGACGGCGGCGGCCGGCACGCGGACGTACTCGGCGAACCCGCCGTCCACGTGGATGCCGATGGCCCGGAGGTCGGGGCAGTGGTGGGTCTGGCCCGCGACGCAGGCGTCGCAGGTCCCGCACCCGTAGTTGGGGGCGACCGCCACCGCGGTGCCGCGCTTCACCCCGCGCACGTCGGCCGCGACCTCCTCGACCACGCCCGCCAGCTCGTGCCCCAGCGTGATGGGCAGCACCTTGGCGCCGTTCTTCAGCATGCGGACGTCGGTGCCGCAGATGAGCGAGGCGCGGACCTTGACGATCGCCTCTCCCGGTCCGAGGGTCGGCTCGGGGACCGCGTCCACGCGGAGATCGTCCTTGCCGTGGAGCCGTGCCGCCTTCATCGCGCGCCTCCCGCCGGGATCCGCACCGGGGCCCCGCTCGCGATGGAGCGGTTGCCCGCGTTCACCGCCTTGACCGCCTCGAGGCCGTCGCGCCCCGACGGGCTCGGCGGCCGGTCCTCGCGGATCGCCCGGACGAAGGCGCGGTCCTCCTCGAGGTAGGCGTCGGAGAAGAGGTCGCGCCAGCTCCTGACCGCGGGCTGCACGATCTCCGACCGCGCCCCGACCACCGTGACGCTCGAGCTCTGCAGCGCGCCGACGAAGAGGACGCCCTTCGTCCCGAGCACCTCGAGCCGCGCGTCGTAGGCGTACCCGACGCCCTGGGCGCCGTCGATCATCCCCTGCGCGCCGCGCGCGAAGCGGATGGTCATGGCCACGTTGTCGTAGAAGTCCGGGTACTGCGCCCGGGCCTCGGGGCAGCGGTAGTTGCCGCCGATGGCGTACACCTCGGCGAAGTCGTCACCGGCGAACCAGCGGACGGTGTCGATGTCGTGGCTGTTCACCTCGGCGAGCGGGCCGTTGCTCTTCGTGAGGTCGTACATCCACGGCTGGGGCACGCTCGGCCCGCGGGTGAGTGACTTCACGAGCACGAGGTCGCCGATCACGCCGGAGTCGAGCGCCGCCTTGGCGGCGACGAAGTCCTTGTGGAAGCGGCGCATGAACCCGAGCTGCAGCTTCACCCGCGCGGCGTCGCAGGCGGAGATCATCGCCTCGCACTCGAGCGCGTCCATCGCCATCGGCTTCTCGCAGAGCACGTGCTTGCCCGCCTGGGCAGCGGCGACGACGATCTCCTTGTGGAAGGCGGTCGGGGTGACGACGACGATCGCCTGCACGGCCGGATCGGCGAGCGCCTGCCGGTACTCGCCGTAGCCCTTGTCGACGCCGAGCTCGGCGAGCGCGGCCGCGCGGGCCGCCTCCACCGGGTCGACCATCGCGACGAGCCGCGCGCCTTCCACCTGGCTGGCGAAGTTCCGCGCGTGAATCATCCCCGCGCGGCCAGAGCCGATGACTGCGATCCCGAGCTTCTGCTGGGTCATGTGAGGGCGTCTTCTGTTTGCGGTCGCTTTACGTGCATCTGGTCTCGAACGTTTTCGATATATCACCGTTTCCGGTTGTTCGACCAGACCCTCTCGCACGACACCCTGCGACCAGCCGCCCGATCTGGCCACAACGGGTGGCGCTCGGGGGAGTTGGCGCCTGATGGGCCGGCGCAGGCGGGGACGTGCCGTGTTCACGAACCCGCCCGCGCGGCAGGCGACTGGCACCAGCACAGCGACTATATCAACACGGTTCGCTGATATACTGAAAACCGTCGCTCACGACCCTCCAGGAGATGTCATGAAGGCCCGTCTCCAGCCCCTGTACTTCCGCTCCGGCATGGACGTCGAGTTCCGGGAGCAGCTCGCTCGGCTCGCGGAGATGCTGAAGGACGACGCCGAGCTCCTCCCGCCGGCCCCGGTCGGCGGGCCGCTTCCCCCGGCGGACGCCGCGCTGTTCCCGCAGCTCATCGGCGACGCGTTCAAGCAGCTCCCGGAGCTCCGGGCGCTGCGGCTCCCGCTGGTGGTCATGACCTCGGAGTTCGCGACGGTGGCCATGTGGGACTGGGAGATCGTGAGCCTCCTGCGGGCCGAGGGGGCCGAGGTCTTCACGCCCTACGCGCCGGAGCACGCGCGCGTGATCTGCCGCGCGCTCGGCGCGCGGCGCGAGCTCCGCGGGGCCCGCTTCGTCGTCTTCCAGGACGATCCGGGCGAGGGCATGCAGGCCTCCATCTTCAAGCGCTTCTACTGGTGGGAGGAGGCGTGCACCGCGCGCATGCGCGAGGTGTTCGGGGTGGAGATCGAGAAGCGGAGCTTCAAGGCCCTCGGCGCGCGCGCGAAGGGGATCCCCGACGCCGCCGCCGAGGAGGTGCTGAAGGCGCGCCCGTTCCCCACCGACGCCTCGTCGCGCGCGCTTCGCGCGGCGGCCCGCTTCTACGTCGCCATCCGCGAGGAGCTCGCGGGAGACCGCGCCGTCGTCGGCGCCGGCATCAATTGCCTGAACGAGTCCTTCCACTCCGACTCGACGCCGTGCCTCGCCTGGAGCTGGCTGTTCGAGGACACGGGGCTCCTCTGGGCGTGCGAGGCGGACACGATGTCGCTCCTGACCGAGCACCTCGTCCGGAGCGCCCTCCGGAGCGACGTGATGATGAGCAACGTCTACCCGTTCCTCATGGGCATGGCGGCGCTCAAGCACGAGAGGATCGCCTCGTTCCCGGACGTCCCCGAGCCGGAGAACCACGCCCTCGTGGCGCACTGCGGCTACTTCGGGCTCCTCCCGCGGCGCATGGCCTCGGAGTGGCAGCTCCGCCCGAAGGTGCTCGCCATCGTGAACGACGACGCCACCGCGATCGACGCCCGCCTGCCGGTGGGCCCCATCACGATGTCGAAGCTCGACCCGAAGCTCGAGCGGCTCCAGATCATCCCCGCGGTGCTGGAGGGGTACGTGGGCTACCCCGGCTCGGACTGCCGGAACGGCGGCCTCGTCAGGGTCCGGGACGGGCACGCGCTCATGGAGCGCCTGTACTCGCACCACCAGATCTTCACGACCGGTGACCGGAGCGTGGAGCTGGCGATGGCGGCGCGCGCGTTCGGGCTGGGGGTGGAGAAGGTCTGATCGGACGGGGCGTGCCTTCGCTGGGGCCCCTCCCGCCCTACGCCACCCCGGCCTTCACGGCGGCCGGGTGGTCGCGAAACCGCTCGGTCCCCGCGAGCAGGCTCCGGACCTCGGCGAGCAGGTCGGTCCGGCCGAACGGCTTCGCCAGGAGCCGGTACTCGCCGGCGAGGACGCGCCGGCGGAGCGCGTCGTCGTCGGAGAAGGCGGAGCAGACCAGGATGCGGCCCTCGGGGTGGCGCTCGCGGAACGTGGCGAGCACCTCGCCGATGGGCGCGCCGGGCATCACCACGTCGGTCACGAGGAGGTCCACGCGCCGGAGCTCCTCGATCGCGCGCATCGCCTGCGTGCCGTCCGCGACCTCGCTCACCTCGTGCCCGTCCTCGGCCAGGGCGGTGCACACCGCCGCGCGCACCCGGATGTCGTCCTCCACCACCAGCACGCGGGAGCGGCGCGGCTGGACCTCGGGCTCGGTCGGGAGCGCGGGGGCCGCGCCCGGCAGGGTGACCGCGAAGACGCTCCCGGCGCCCGGGCGCGAGCGGACCTGCACCTCGCCGCCGCCCGCGTCGACGATCGCCTTGACCGCGGAG
>JAEYOU010000479.1 GCA_023411405.1 Pseudomonadota bacterium
GCCCTGCCGCGGACCGTGGCGCTCGAGCTGCGGCGCCGGCTGGCGGTGATCCACGCCGAGCGGCTGGGGCGGCTCGACGAGGCCGCCCGGTGGTACGAGGAGGTGGCCGCGGCGGCGCCCTCGCCCGAGGTGCTCGGGGCGCTCGCGCGCGTGCACCGCCGGCTCGGCGCTCCCCGGGAGCTCGCGGCGACGCTCTCCCGGCTCGCGGACGTCGCGCCCGCCCCGGCGGCGCGCAAGGAACTCCTGCTCGAGGTGGCGAAGATCATGGCCGAACAGCTCGCCGATCGCGACGGCGCCGTGGCGTCGTACCGGAAGATCCTGGCCGTCGACCCCGAGGACCCGCAGGCGCTCCGGCTGCTCGGCAAGCTCCTGGGCGCGGCCGAGCGCTGGGACGAGCTCGCAGACGTGCTGGGCCGCGAGGTCTCGGTCGCCGACCGGCAGCCCAACCTGGTCGCCGAGGCGGCCGAGCTCCGGTACCGCCTCGGCCGCATCCGCCACCAGCGCCTCGCCGATCCGGAGGGCGCGCTCGTCCTCTACCGCGAGGTGCTGTCGAAGGTGCCGCGCCACCCCGCCGCGCTCGCCGCGCTCGAGGACCTGGCCCGCTCGGCCGGCCCGGCCGCCGTCGAGGCGGCCCTCATCCTCGAGCCGCTGTACGAGGGTGAGGGCGAGCACGCGCGGCTCGTGGAGACGCTCGAGGCGCGCGCCGCCAACGAGACCGACCCGACGCGCCGGGCGGCGCTCCTGCGCCGCGTTGCCGAGACGCACGCCGGCCCCCTCCGGAACCCGGGCATGGCGTTCCAGGCCGCCGGGCGCGCCCTCGCGGCCGACCCCGACGCGACCGAGTCGCTCGACCTCGCGGTGAAGCTGGGCGAGGTGGCGGCGCTCCCCGACGAGCTGACCGCGCTCCTCGCCGAGAACGCCGACCGCGCGCACGACGCGATGGCGCGCGCCGAGTACCAGCGCCGGATCGCCCGGCTCGCCCGGCGCGATCCCGCCCAGGCGGCCCTCGCCTGGCAGCGGCTCCTCGACGTGCTGCCCGAGGACCGCGAGGCGCTCGTCGGCCTCATCGACGCGCTCAAGGGCGGCCCCGATCCCGAGGCGCACGCCCAGGCCCTCCGCCGCGGGCTCGCGCTCGAGGAGGAGCCCGGCGCCCGCGCGTACCTCCTGCGCGAGCTGGCGGCGGTGCTGGACGAGCGGCTGGCCGACCCGGCCGGCGCGATCGAGGCGGCGCGGGAGCTCGTCGAGATCGTCCCCGAGGACCGCGACGCGCTCGTGCGCCTCGACCGGCTCTGCCTCCGCAGCGAGCGGTGGGTGGACCTCGCCGACGTGCTCGCGCGGGAGATCCGGCTCGCCGACGACGCCGGGGACGCGGCGGCGCTGCCCGCCCTGCGCTTCCGGCTCGCCGAGCTCAAGGAGACGCGCCTCCTCGACCGTGAGGGCGCGCTCGCCCTCTACGAGCAGGTGCTCGAGGGGCGCGCCGACCACCCCGAGGCGATCGCCCGCCTCGAGGCGATGCTGCAGAAGGACCCGACCAGCGCGCGCGCCGCGCGGGCCCTCGAGCTGGCGTACGGCTCCTCCGGCGACCCCGTCCGCCAGGCCGGGGTGCTCGAGCTCCGCGCCGGCGAGCGGCCCGACCCGCGCGAGCGGAAGGCGCTGTACATCCAGCTCGCCGACCTCCGGGAGCAGCGGCTCGGCGACCCGGAGATGGCCTTCCTCGCGCTGTGCAAGGCGTACCGCGAGGACCCGGCGGACGCCGCGCTGCGCGCGCGGCTCGACGCCCTCGCCGTCTCGAGCGGCCACGAGGAGGAGCTCGCCGGCGTGCTCGAGGACGAGCTCGAGCGGCTGCCCCCGCTCGACACCGCGCAGGTAGCGCTCCGGCTCGGCGCCCTCTACGAGGAGAAGCTCGCCGAGCCCGGCAAGGCGGCCGGGTTCCTGCGCCGGGCGATGGCCCTCGACGCGGACGTCGCGCCCGCGGCGCTCCCCGCCCTGGAGCGGCTGTACCAGAAGCTCGAGGCCTGGCCGGAGCTCGCCGACGTGCTCGCCGCGCGCGCGGCGACGGCGCCGCCGCCGGAGAAGGTCCAGCTCCTCTTCCGGCTCGGCCAGCTCTCCGAGGACCGGCTCGACGCGCCCGACCGCGCCGCCGAGGCCTACGAGGGCGCCGTCGCGACCGATCCGCGCCACGTGCCCTCGCTGCGGGCGCTCGAGCTCCTCTACGAGCGCGCCGGCCGCAAGGACGACCTCTTCCGGAACCTCTCCGCGCAGCGGACCGCGTCGGCCGATCCGGCCGCGCGCGAGCGCGTGCTCGCGAAGATGGGCGCGCTGGCCGCGGACCTCGGGCGGCTCGACGAGGCGGTGGTGCTCTGGAAGGAGCTCCTCTCGATCCGCGCGCGCCACGACGGGGCGCTGGCCGCGCTCGAGGAGCTCTACGAGCGGCTGGAGCGGTGGCAGGACCTCGCCCAGCACCTGCGCCTGCGCATCTCCGCGACCGTCGACCGGCGCGAGATCGCCCGGCTCAACGACAAGCTCGGGAGCGTGCTCGGCAGCCGGCTCGGCGACGCGAGCCAGGCCGTCCAGTCGTACAAGGCGGTGCTCGACTCCGACCCGCGCAACCGGCGGGCGCTCGAGGCCCTGCGCGACATCTACGCGACCCAGGGCGACCAGGACGGCCTGACGAGCACGTACCGGCGGCTCGTGCCGCTCCAGGAGGACGCCGCCGGCGTGAAGCGCGTCCGGCTCGAGCTGGCGGAGGCGCTGCTCCGCGGCGGGCAGAAGCGCGAGGCGGTGGAGCAGGCCAAGCTCGCCATGGACCTCGAGCCGCACCAGACCACGGAGCTGGTCCGGATCGAGGAGGTCTTCCGGCAGGGCGGCGCGGCGGCGGAGGGCGTGCGCGCGGCGGAGG
>JAEYOU010000370.1 GCA_023411405.1 Pseudomonadota bacterium
CGCGGGGGCCGCGGCCCTCCAGCTCACGTGCGGCGCGCACGGCGCCGCGGCGCACTTCCTCGCCTTCCACGCCGGCGGAGTGCTGCTCGCGCTCGCCGCGGCGGCGGTGCTCTGGAGGCCGCGGCCGGCGGTCGGCGTGGAGTGAGCGGTGGGGAGGGCCGCCCGGGTGAGGTGCCCTCGTGGGTCCCACGCGTATCCGCCTCGGACGCCGCGCGTATCCGGTGGTGAAGCGAGCCGCTCACCGCCGAAAGGACCCGCGCATGCTCCGGACGACCCTCCTCCTCGCCGCCGCGCTCGCCGCGGCCCGCGGCGAGGAGCTGGACGTGAACCCCGACGCGGGGAACAACGCCTTCTCCGCGGTGTTCGACGCGAAGCTGGGCGAGCGGATCACGGCGGTGAGCTCCGCGGTGGGCTGCACGCTCACGCTCGACGAGACCACGCGCCGCGCGTCGGGGCGCTGCGCCGTGCCGCTCGCCTCCATCCGCGTCGACAACGACGACACCAAGAGCGCGCACTTCCGCGAGTGGGCCACCAACAAGCAGGGCGACCCCGCCGCGTGCGTCCTCGAGGCGCGGTTCGAGGGGCTGCAGGTGCCGCCGCTCGTCGCGGAGAGGCCCGCGCCCTTCGAGGCCCGGGTGCCCTTCGCCGTCTGTGGGCGCGCGCGCGCGGACGGGGAGCCGGAGCGCGTGACGGGCACCGCGACGCTGTTTCCGCCGGGGACGTACGGCGAGCGGAAGACGATCCGCATCCGCGCGAGGATCGAACGGTTCGACCGCGAGGCCTACCGCGTCGGCCCGCAGTTCACGGCGGGCTGGCTCGCCCGCGTGCAGTCGCTCGCGAAGATCGTGGCGTCGACGGGGGACGTCGAGGTGTCGCTGTTCGCGCGGGCGAAGCAGGACGGAGCGTCACCGGGTGTCGACCGCAGTACCCACCTCGAAAGGAAGGACCATGGTCCGTGATTCCATGAAGGCCACCGCCGTCGCTGCCGCCATCGCGTCCCTGTTCGCCGCCGGCGCGGCGCAGGCCGGCGGGAAGATGGAGAAGGCGAAGCAGGGCGCGGGCCCCGTGCAGTGCGCCGGCATCAACGCGTGCAAGGGCCACGGGAGCTGCGCCGGCGCCGACAACGCGTGCAAGGCGCAGAACGCCTGCAAGGGGCAGGGGTGGGTGGAGACGAAGAGCGCGCAGGAGTGCGCCGACAAGGGCGGCGAGGTCGTGATGGCCGAGAAGTAGCGGGAGGCCGGCCGCCTTCCCTGCGAGGCAACCATGAACGCTCCCCGGCCGCTGGGCCACGGCGTCGGCCTCCGGACGCGCCACTTCGCGCAGCTCCTCGCGGCGCCCCCGCCGGTGGACTGGGTGGAGGCCATCTCGGAGAACTTCATGGCGGAGGGCGGCCGGCCGCTCACCGTGCTCGAGAAGGTCCGGCGCGACGTACCGGTCGTCCTCCACGGCGTCGCGCTCTCGATCGGCGCCGTCGATCCGCTCTCGGAGCGGTACCTCGACGCTCTCGCCCGGCTCGTCCGCCGCATCGAGCCGGCCCTCGTCTCCGACCACCTCTGCTGGGGCACGCACCGCGGCAGCTACGTCCACGATCTCCTCCCGCTCCCGTACACCGAGGAGGCGCTCGCGCACGTCGCCGCGCGCGTGGGCGCGGTGCAGGACCGGCTCGGGCGCCCGCTGCTCCTCGAGAACCCGTCCGCGTACGTCGCGGCGCGGGGCTCCTCGATGACCGAGTGGGAGTTCCTCGCCGCGCTCTGCCGGCGCGCCGGCTGCGGGGTGCTCCTCGACGTGAACAACGTCTGGGTGTCGAGCCGGAACCTCGGCTTCGATCCGGACGCCTGGCTCGACGGGATCCCGGCGGATCGGGTGGGGTACGTCCACCTCGCTGGGCACACGGATCGCGGCCGGTTCCTCCTCGACAGCCACGCCGCCCCGGTCCCGCCGGAGGTCTGGGCGCTGTACCGCCGCGCCGTGCGGCGGTTCGGTCGCGTGCCGGCCCTCGTCGAGTGGGACGACGCGGTCCCGCCGCTGGAGACGCTGGTGGCGGAGAGCCGGCGCGCCGCGGAGATCGAGGAGGAGGAGCTCGCCCGATGACGCTCGCCGCATACCAGGAGCTCTTCCACGCCGCCATCACCCGGGGTGGCGCCGATCCGCGCGCGATCGACGCGTGCTTCGACGGCACGGCGTCGTTCCCCGCCGCCGACCGGCTCCAGCTCCACGCGGACATGTGGTTCTGGCGGCAGCACGACGCGCTCGCGGACGAGTTCCCGGCCGTGCACGCCTGCGTGGGCGCGGAGGGCTTCCCGGCGCTCTGCCGCGACTACCTCCGGGCCCACCCCTCGGAGCACGCGGACATCGGCCGGCTCGGGCGGCACCTCGCCGCCTTCCTGCGCGCGGACCCGGCGCCGGGGCGGGCCTCGCTCGGCGACCTCGCGGCGCTCGAGTGGGCACGGTCCGAGGTGTTCTCGGAGGCGGACGCCGGCGTGGTGGGGCGCGACGCCGTCCGGGCGCTCCCCCCGGTGCGGTTCTCGCGCGGACGCCTCCGGTTCGTGCCGGCGCTGCGCTTGCTCGCGCTCGCGCATCCGGCGCACGA
>JAEYOU010000545.1 GCA_023411405.1 Pseudomonadota bacterium
GCCGGCGTCCGCCCGGCCTGCGCCGGCCGTCGGGGCCGTCGGGGCGGTCGGGTCCGGGGCGGCGGAGCGGTAGCGACCGTTGCACCGGAGGAACGAAGAGCCGGGCGCGCCCGTACGCGTCCGGCTCTTCGCGCTTCACCCGTGAGGCCTCCGGCGGCCCGCCCTCCGAGCCGGACCGCCGGACCGAGCAGCGCCTACGGCACGCCGTTCCACAGCCGGTTGAGCAGCGTGGTCTTGCGGGTGTCGAACGCACGCCACTCGCCCCAGCCGCCGGTGTTGCTGATCGGATCGTACGCGTGGCCGTACCAGCCGCCCGTGTCGCCCGACTCCGGATTGATCGACCAGTAGCAGCCCTCGATCCCGCGGCTGACCATGTAGTCCACGAACGCGTTCTGCCACTGGGCGTCGATCGTGTTGTCCGTGATGTACGAGAACCGGCGCTGGTCACGCGTGCTGGCCTGCCCGCGGGGCCAGTCCATGTTGCCGCCGAACTCGCCGACCACCATCGCGTACCCGAGGTCCTTCAGGTAACCGAAGTGCTCCTCCCAGCCCGGCGTGAGGAGGGTCGGGTCGATGACGATGTTGCACCTGGCGTCGCCGAAGGCGTCGCCCTCGAGGTCCGCGCACTCCGGCTGGGCGGGATCGGCGAACATCTTCTGCACGAACACCGACGGACCGTAGGTGTGCGGCGACCAGACGAGCTTCGAGACCGGCACGTTCGGCAGATCGTCGCCGGCGGCGAACAGGTTCTCCCCCCAGTTCGGGTTCGAGAACGTGTCGCCGTGCGGGACGGGCGTGATCGTGGTCGGCGAGCCGTCCTGCGTCCCGGCGTTGGTCCCGATCCCCTGCACGAACAGCAGCAGGTTCGGGTTGACCGCGCTGACCGCCTGGTACGCGCGCTCGGTCAGCGTCTTCCACTCGGTCCAGGTGTAGTCGTGCGGCTCGTTGAAGATGTCGATGCCGATGATGTTGTTCACGCGCAGCGCGGCGGGGAGGCCGGCCAGCGTCCGGAGATCCTCGAGCCAGATCGTCTCGCTGTACGGCTGGGTGTTCCGGACCGTCGACGGGTTGTTCGTCGAGGCGCAGGACCACTCCTCGCGCTTGAAGTCGTAGTCGTCACGGGTCGCGTCCGTCCACGGCGGCCTCGCGTCGAAGCGGCCCGCGCGCCAGTCGATGTAGTTGGAGCACGAGTGGATGTCGAGCATCACCGCGATGCCGGCCGCGTCGGCCGCCTTGATCATCGACTCCATCGACTCGCGCGAGTTCCGCATCGGGTAGGTCGCGTCGTTGATGATCCCGGAGTAGTTCTTGTAGTACCGGCCGTCGCCCTGCGCGTCGGTCCCGCTGAGCGTCTGGTGAACGACCGGGAGCCGGATCACGGTGATGCCGGCGGTCTTGATCTCGTTCATCGTCTGCACGACCGTCCGGGTGTGGTTGCTCGCCCAGAAGGTGTTGCCGACGTACTGCTCCATCGGCGCGCCGCGCGGGTTCTGCGCGTCGGACGCCGGCTCGTAGCGGCCCTGGAGCCCGAACCAGGAGCCGCAGTGGACCGGGTACTTCACGCCGTCCTTCGTGACGCGGCCGTTCGCGACCGCCCAGACCGGGCCGTAGCCGGTGCCGCTGGTGCTGACGGTCAGGGCGATCGTCACGGTCCGGGTGATCGCGGGCGAGCCGCCCGTGCCGGTGATCGTCACGTTGACCGGGCCGCCGACCGTCGCGCTCGAGGAGGCCGCGAAGGTCACGACGGAGCTCGTGCCGGTCGCCGACGCCGGGCTGAACGACACCGTGACGCCCGCCGGCTGGCCGGCGGCGCTCAGCGCGACCGCGCTCGTGAAGTTCGTGCGGGTGATGGCGATCGTGCTCGTCTGGCTCGTGGCGCGGGTCACCGTCACGCTCGGTGGGGTGGCCGCGAGGGTGAAGTTCGGGGTGGTCGTCGTCGGATCGACCGTGAGGGCGATCGTCGTGGTCCGGCTCAGGCCGCCGCCCGTGCCGGTGATCGTCACGTTGACCGGGCCGCCGAGCGTCGCGGTCGACGAGGCCGCGAAGGTCACGACGGAGCTCGTGCCCGTCGCCGACGCCGGGCTGAACGACACCGTGACGCCCGCCGGCTGACCGGCCGCGCTCAGCGCGACCGCGCTCGTGAAGTTCGTCCGGACGATCGAGAGGGTGCTCGTCCCGCTGGATCCGCGGATCACGGTCAAGCTCGCCGGAGCGGCCGACAGCGTGAAGTTCGGCGTGGTCGTGCCGGGGCTGACGGTCAGGGCGATCACCACGGTCCGGGTGAGGCCGCCGCCCGTGCCGGTGACGGTGACGTTCGACACGCCGACCGTCGCCGTGAGCGACGCGGTGAACGTGAGCACGCTGCTGTTGCCGGTCGTCGAGCTCGGGCTGAACGACGCGCTGACGCCGCCCGGCAGCGCGCCCACCGAGAACGCGACGGCCGACGTGAAGTTCGTGCGGGCGATCGAGATCGTGCTCGTCGCGCTCGCGCTGCGCTCGACGGTGACGGCGGACGGCGCCGCGCCGAGCGCGAAGTCGGAGGGCTGCTGGATGTTGACGGACACGCTGACGGGGGCGGAGGTGCCGACGTTCGCGTTGGCGGAGGCGTCGGTGGCCCGGGCGGTGTAGGAGTGGGTGCCGTTGTTCGCGGCCGTGAACGAGACGGCGCAGGTGTACGGCGCGGTCGCGTCGGTGCAGATCTGCGAGCTGCCGTCGAAGAACACGACCTGCGCGATGCCGCTGGCGTCGCTCGCGGTGGCGGTGAGGGTGATGGTCGTCGGCTGGGTCACGCTCGTCGCGCTGCTCGTGAGGGAGACGGTCGGCGGGGTGGTGTCGACGGGGCCGCCGATCGGGATGTTCTGGCCGTTGATCGTGAGGGACGTGATCGTCGAGCCGCTCCAGGTGCCGACGCCCGTGAACCCCTCCTCCCACGTGCCGCCCTGCCGGATGGGGCTCCACTGGAGCCAGTTCGCGTTGACCGCGGTGTAGGTGCTCCCCGACCCCGTGATCGTGCCGTTCCAGCCGGAGCCCTGGATGGAGGAGCCGTTCAGCGTGAACCCGATCCGGAAGCTGGTGATGGGCTGAGGGAACGAGTCGTTCCGGACGCGAACGGCGCCATTGTGGCCGCTGCCCCAGTTCTGGGTCGCGACCACGTCGACGGTCACGCCGCCGGCGGTCACGGGCGCGGCGCCGGCCTCGCCGGCGGCGGCGAGGCCCGCTGCGAGCATCGCGACGAATGCCAACCTTCGAGTGACCCTCTGCAGGTTCGTCATGGAGTTTCTCCGACACGGGTGAACGGCAATGACTCCACAGCGTGCTGCCCGGGGTGACCACCGCACGAGACTCGCCACCCGCGGTACGCCTCCCGGGCCAGCGCCGACAGCATGGACGGGCCGAGCACCATCTCGGCCTGAGGGCGCGAGCTCGGGTCTCCAGTCGCTGGTGTAGCGGCGGCCACCTTACACCCGGGGTCCATGATTGCCGAGATGCCCAAGCGTGGCGTCGCGCAATTCACGATTGTTTGCGCGCACAATCGAGGAGAATCGGAACACCCTCCGTGCCTTCCTGGCGCTGCAACCCGGAGTCGCTGCCTCGCCGGCGCGCTCCGGCGGAGCGGCGTGGACGTCTCCGCAACCGCGCGTTCCGGGCGAACAGGGATCCCCCTACCCCGGCGCCCGCGACCGCTTGAATCGATTCTCGCGCTGGCCCGCGCGGCGCCGGCGGCCCTGCAAACGGGCGGAAATCGTTTCATTGGACGCGGGGCAACCCCGTGATTGCCTTTGCCCGGCGCGCGCGGGTGGTCTACAAAGTGTCACCCGGTCGGCGGTCGTACCGTCTCGAGCAGTGAGGGAGCGTGCCGCAACGCGGCGCGTCCCATGCGTCGGTCCCGCGGGACCGCAGGAGGAGCGTCATGCAGGGACATGGACGAAGGCTGCGCTGGTGGTGGATCGCCGGCCTCGCGCTCTCGGTCGCTTGTGGGCCCGAGGAGAGCTACGACGCGGCGGGCGCGAGCGCGGCCGCGATCGGCAGCGGTCATTACCAGATGGAGAACCTGGGCCGCGGGGTCGTGGCGGTGCAGGTGTCGAACGGCGTCTACGTCGGCTGGCGCATGCTCGGGTGGGAGTACGACCCGGCCAACCCGGCGGCGGTCTCCTACGAGGTCTACCGGAGCGGGACCCGGATCGCCTCGGTCACGAACAGCACGAACTACCTCGACACGGCCGGCACCAGCGGCGCGACGTACACCGTCCGGGCGATCGTGAACGGCGTGGCGCAGGCCCCCTCGAGCCCGGCGAGCGTGCTCGCCCAGAACTACCTCCGCATCCCCCTCCAGCCTCCGCCCGGCGGGACCATCGGCTCGCCGTGCAGCGACGCGGGCACGAGCTACTCGTACGACGCCAACGACGGCAGCACGGGCGACCTCGACGGCGACGGCGAGTACGAGATCGTGCTCAAGTGGGATCCCACGAACGCCAAGGACAACTCGCAGTCGGGCTGCACCGGGAACGTCTACCTCGACGCGTACAAGCTCAACGGCACGCGGCTCTGGCGGATCGACCTCGGGCGCAACATCCGCGCCGGGGCCCACTACACGCAGTTCGTCGTCTACGACTTCGACGGCGACGGCAAGGCGGAGATGGCGGTCAAGACCGCCCCCGGGACGCGCGACGGCACGGGCGCGTACCTGCGCAACGGCCCGGCCGCGAGCGACAACGACGGCGCCGACTACCGGAACGCGTCCGGCTACGTCCTGACCGGCCCGGAGTACCTGACGGTCTTCGCCGGACCGACGGGCGCCGAGCTCGCCACGGTCAACTTCGACGTCCCCCGCGGCACCGTCTCGTCGTGGGGCGACAGCTACGGCAACCGCGTGGACCGGTTCCTCGCCTCGGCGGCCTTCGTCAGCGACGCCGGCGGCGGCTCCCAGGGCGCGAGCGGCCGGCCCTCCATCCTCATGGCGCGCGGCTACTACACCCGCGCGACCATCACGGCCTGGAACTGGCGCGACGGCCGGCTCACCCAGGTCTGGAAGGCGGACAGCAACGCGAACACCGCGTACACGGGCCAGGGCGCCCACACGATGGCGGTCGCCGACGCGGACGGGGACCGCGCCCAGGAGGTCATGTACGGCGCGTCCGTCATCGACTCGAACGGCACGCGCAAGTGCTCGACCAACTTCGGCCACGGCGACGCGCTGCACGTCGGCGCGTTCGTCCCCGGCCGCGGCGGGGTGCAGGTGTTCATGCCGCACGAGGACGGGACCCAGCCGTCCTGGTCCCTCCACGACGGATCCACCTGCCAGGTGCTCCAGCGCGGGCCGGTGACCGGAACGGACACCGGGCGCGGCGTCGCCGGCGACGTGTACGCCGGCAGCGCCGGCGCCGAGGTCTGGGCGAACAACAGCAGCGGCCTCATCTCGGCCGTCAATGGCGCCAGCGTCGGGTCCAAGCCCAGCTCCGCCAACTTCCTCGTCTGGTGGGACGCGGACGAGACGCGCGAGCTCGAGGACGGGACGTCCATCACGAAGTACGGCGGCAGCACGCTCCTCACGGCGAGCGGCTGCTCCTCCAACAACGGCACCAAGTCCACCCCGGTGCTCACCGCGGACCTCCTCGGCGACTGGCGTGAGGAGGTGATCTGGCGGGAGTCGAACAACTCCGCGCTCCGGCTCTACACCACGACCGCCGTCACGACCCGCCGGATCTACACGCTCATGCACGACCCGCAGTACCGGATGCAGGTCTCCTCGGAGCAGACGGCGTACAACCAGCCGCCGCATCCGAGCTTCGCCATCGGCAGCGGCATGGCCGCGCCGCCCCGGCCCGACATCCACGCGCCCGGCCAGGCCCCGACGAGCTACACCGTCACGATCGGCGTCACCGGGAGCGGGTCCACCACCCCCGCGCCCGGGAGCTACACGTACGCGGCGGGCACGACCGTCACCGTCACCGCCGTGCCCGCGAGCGGCGCGACGTTCGCCGGGTGGAGCGGCGCGGCCACGGGCACCGCGAACCCCGTCACGCTCACCGTGAACGGGAACCTCTCGCTCTCGGCCGCGTTCACGGGCACGACCTACGCGCTCAGCGTCACCCGGGCCGGCACGGGCAGCGGCACGGTCACCTCGAGCCCCTCCGGCATCACGTGCGGCACGGCGTGCACCGCGAGCTTCTCCAGCGGCACGAGCGTCACGCTCAGCGCGACGCCGGCGAGCGGCTCGACGTTCGCCGGGTGGAGCGGCGCCTGCTCGGGCACCGGCGCGTGCGTGACCAGCATGACCGCGGCGCGCGCGGTGACCGCGACCTTCGACGCCGTCCCGGTGGGCGGCGCCACCTCGATCAACGTGGGCGGCGCCGCCGCGGGCGCCTTCGTGGCCGACACCGGCTTCTCCGGCGGGAGCACATACGCGGTGACCACCGCCGTCGACACCTCGCAGCTCGCCGGCGAGATTCCCCCGCAGGCGGTCCTCCAGAGCGAGCGGTACGGTGAGTTCACGTACACGCTGGGCGGCTTCTCGCCCGGCAGCGCCCAGACGGTCACGCTCTACTTCGCCGAGATGTACTGGACCGCGGCCGGCCAGCGGACCTTCGACGTCGCCGTCAACGGCGCGACCGTCCTGTCCGCCTTCGACATCTTCGTCGCCGCCGGCGGCGCGGGCCGCGCCATCGCCCGGTCGTTCGACACCGTCGCCGACGCGAGCGGCAGGGTGACGATCCAGTTCACGCGCGGGGGCGGCCCGGACCACGCCAAGGTCTGCGCGATCACCGTCGCCGCGGGCGGCCCCGTCAGCGAGCACCAGCTCACGGTCGCCAGGTCGGGCCTGGGCAGCGGCACGGTGTCCGGCACGGGCATCGACTGCGGCGCGACCTGCAGCCAGCGCTACGCCTCCGGCACCACCGTCACGTTGACGGCGGCCGCCGGGACCGGCTCCAGCTTCACCGGCTGGAGCGGCGCGTGCGCAGGCACCAGCGGGACCTGCGTGGTCACGATGACGGCGCCCCAGACCGTGACCGCCACCTTCCAGACAGTGGCCACCACCGCCCCGCTCACCGTCACCAAGGGCGGCACGGGTCAGGGGACCGTCAGCGGCCCGAACCTCCAGTGCGGCACCGTCTGCTCGGCCCTGTACTCCACGATCGACACCGTCACCCTGACGGCGGCCGCGGCGAGCGGCTCCACGTTCGCCGGCTGGGGCGGAGACTGCACCGGCACCGCCAGCACCTGCGTCCTCCCGATGACGGGTCCACGGACGGTCACGGCGACGTTCGTGGCCACGCCGACCGACACCTGCAAGACGCCCACCGGCAGCGGCCAGAGCGGCAACTTCGAGACCACCGGCGCCGTCTGCTACACGGTCACCGCCACCATCCACGGCTGGGGCTGCTCCAACATGGACGGCCGGACCGTGACGGTGAACGGCACCGCGGTCACCTGCGGCCAGCTGCCTCTGCCGGGGAGCGCACCTTACACGTTCCACTTCACCGCTGGTTCGTACCCCTGGGCCAGCTTCTACTGGTGGTAGCGACGAGGCGGGCGACGTGACCAGGGCGGCTCCGCGGCGGACCCCGCGGAGCCGCCCTTCCCTTCTCGCGCGGCGGATTCCCGAGGCGACCGCCGGGCGGCGGCTCCCCGTCCCGTGCGCTCGCGACACGCTCCCGGGCGACGCGGCCGCGACCGGGCCTGCGCGACCCCGGTGTCGCTCCGCCCCTCCCGCTCGCCGCGATCGGGCGCCGTTTCGCGGCGATGCGGGCCTCGAGCTGCGGGCACGTCGCCTGCACCGCCAGCGGGCTGGAGGCAACCACCCGCCGCATGGAACCCTCGTTCATCCAGAACCTCCGCCGGTCCCCCCGCGTCGCGGCGCGGTGCGACGCCCACGTCGCGACGCCGGGCGGCCTCTTCTCGGCGCACACCGAGGACGTGAGCGCCGAGGGGTGCCGGCTGGTCGTGCCGCGCCCCATCTCGCAGGGCGAGATCCTGCGGGTCGCGCTCCGGCACGCCGGGCTCACGCGCCACCTGCGGGTGCCGGCGCGGGTCACCTGGGCCGCGCGGGCGACGCCGTGGAGGCTCGGCCTCGCCTTCGATCCCGCGGCGCACGAACCAAGCGCGCGGTGGTTCTCGCAGCTCCTCCGATCCCTGGGCCTGCCGAGGACGCTCGGGATGCCCGAGCTCATCCCCCTCTCGGCGACGGTCTACCTGGGCGCGCCGCCGCTCGCCCCCGTCGAGCTCGGCCAGGAGGAGCTCGCGCTGCTCTGGGCGGTCCGCGAGGGCACGACCGTCGCGGAGCTGCTCACGCGGTTCCCCGCGAGCCGGCCCTCCGCCGAGCGCGCGCTGTTCTCGCTGCTCGCCCAGCGGTACGTCACGCTGTCCCGGAGCGACGCGGTCCACCCGACCGTCTGGCGGGCCTTCCTCTCCCTCCGGCGCGAGCGGATGCCGGCGGACGCCGTCCCGAGCTTCGGCGCCGGCCCGCGGAGCGCGATCGCGCTCGTTCCCTTCGATCGTCGTTGAGCTTTCCCGCTCGACGCGGGGAAAACGTTTGCATGCCTCCCTCGGGGCGTCACCGCCCCGCAGCCCGCTCCCCCCTTGACCGGGCTCGCCCGTTCGCCTGAGATCCCGCGCATCACCCATCGATGTGCCGTGACGGGTCCCGCGACCCGTCGCCGGGGCGGACCACGGCGGACGCGTGGCCTCACCGGCAGCTCCCGTTTCCGGAGCACGTCGCTCCTCACCCGTGTCGGAGACTGCTCATGACGTCATTCGAGTCCCTGCGAAGAATCCTCTCCCTCGCCGTCCCGCTGGCGCTCCTGGCCGGCGCCGGCGACGCCGCGGCCGTCACGGCCGGCGGCGTGACCGCCGACGTGGTCGCCACCCAGAGCTGGCCGGGCGGCTTCAACGGCGCCGTCCGCATCACCAACAACGCCTTCCCGAGCGCCATCACCAGCTTCCAGCTCGTCTTCAAGCTGAACGGGACCGCCGGGATCCAGGGCAACGGCTGGAACGGCACGATCTCGACCCCCGACGCGTCCGGCAACCGGACCGCGCGCAACGCCGCCTGGATGGGCAGCCTCGCCAGCGGCCGGACCTGGGACGAAGGGTTCTCGGGGACCGGCACGTTCTCCGGCGTGAGCATCGTCTCGCTCACCGTGAACGGCCAGAGCATCCCGCTCGGCGGCACGGGCGGTGACACCACCGCGCCCACCGTCTCGATCGCGAGCTCCGCGACGAGCGTCACCTCCGCGGCGACGATCACCCTCACCGCGACGGCGACTGACAACGTTGGCGTGGCCCGCGTCGAGTTCTACGACGGCGCCACCCTCCTCGGCGCCGACCTCACGGCCCCGTACACCTGGCAGGTCGCGCTCTCGTCCGCGAACAACGGCACGCACGCGTACACCGCCCGCGCCTCGGACGCCGCCGGCAACGCGGCGACCTCGGCGGCGGTCAGCGTCGCCGTGAGCATCCCCACGGGCGGCGACACCACCCCCCCGACCGTCTCGCTCACCAGCAGCGCCACCAGCGTCACCACCGCCCGCACGATCACCCTCACCGCGACCGCCACGGACAACGTGGGCGTGACCCGCGTCGAGTTCTTCGACGGCGCGACGCTCCTCGCGTCGGACACGACCTCGCCGTACTCCACCACCGTCTCGCTGACCTCCGCCAGCAACGGCACGCGGTCGTACACGGCGCGCGCGTCCGACGCGGCGGGCAACGTCCGGACCTCCGCGGCCGTCACCGTCACCGTCGACATCCCGGCCGCCGACACGACCCCGCCCACCGTCTCGCTCACCAGCAGCGCGACGAGCGTGACCGCCGCGACGACCCTCACGCTCTCCGCGACCGCCTCGGACAACGTCGGCGTGGCCCGGGTGGAGTTCCGTGACGGGGCGACGCTCCTCGCGACCGACACCAGCGCGCCCTTCGGCACGACGGTCTCGCTCACCTCCGCCCAGAACGGCACGCGGACCTACACCGCGCGGGCGTACGACGCCGCGGGCAACAGCGCGACCTCGACCGCGGTCACCGTGACCGTGGCCATCTCCGGCGGCACCCCCGGCACGCCCGTCTACACCGCCGCGGGCGGCAAGTTCCTGAAGGACGGCGTCGAGCTCGAGCTCTTCGGCCTCAACTGGTTCGGGATGGAGACCCCGGACCGCGTCCTGCACGGCCTCTGGACGGGCCGCCAGCTCGACGACTTCCTCGCGGACTTCAAGAGCAAGGGGTTCAACGCCCTCCGCCTCCCGCTCTCGCCACAGGTGATCAACCCCGGCTACCCGATCGACTCCGGCCCGTACAGCGGCAACGACTGCGCCGCGATGTGCGGCAAGGACGGCCGGACCGCGCTCGAGTACACCCTCCAGCGGCTGCAGGCGGCGGGGATGTACGCGCTGCTCGACTTCCACACCTGCAACCCGGCCCAGCTCGGCTCCGGGCTGCCGGGGAGCCCGGTCAACTGCTCGGGTTACTCCCTCGGCGCCTGGATCTCCGACCTCGAGACGCTCGCCCAGCTCTCGAAGGCCTATCCGAACGTGATCGGCATCGATCTCACGAACGAGCCGCACCAGCTCACGTGGGCGGCCTGGGCCGACTACTCGTCGCTCGGCGGCCAGGCCGTGCTCGCCGTCAACCCGAACACCACCGTGTGGGTCGAGGGCGTGGGCAACGCCTCGACGGCCGGCGTCGCCGGCGGCGCGAACTGGGGCCAGAACCTGTACGAGGCCGGCGCGATCCCGGACGTCCCGAACAGCAAGCTCGTCTACACGCCCCACTCCTACGGGCCGAGCGTCGCCCTGATGAGCTACTTCAACGACCCGACCTTCCCGGCCAACATGCCCGCGCTCTGGGACACCATGTTCGGCCACCTCGCCGGCAAGGGCTACACGGTCGTGCTGGGCGAGTACGGCGGCCACTACACCGGCGCCGACAAGACCTGGCAGGACGCCTTCGTGTCGTACCTCGTCAGCCGGAACATGAAGAGCTCGTTCTACTGGTGCGTCAACCCGAACTCCGGTGACACGGGCGGCGTGCTCCAGGGCGACTGGCGGACCTGGAACGACGACAAGGTCCAGCTCCTCCAGCGGCTGATGCAGTAAGGCCGGGGGCGGCGCGTTCCGGGGCGGGCGGCCGCTGCTACGCCGCCCGCCCTCCCCGTTCGCGCCTCCACGCCTCGCGCGCGAGCCCCTCGACCACCGAGTGGAAGCCCTTGAACTGCTCGAGGCGGGCCGCGGGCAGCCGGGCCCGGAGCTCCGCCGCGAGCCGCGGGACCTTCGCCGTCCCGCCGGTGCAGCACACGACCGCGACCTCCTCGTGCCGGACGCCCGCTGCGCGCACCGTCTCCTCCAGGCACGCGACGACGGCGTCCAGCTCCCGCCGGCTCGCCTCCTCGAACCCGGCCCGCGTCACCGGCTCGCGGACCTCGATGCCGGGCGACGCGAACCGGACCTCCGCGGCGACGGCGGCCGAGAGCTCCTTCTTCGCCCGCTCGATCGCCTCGAAGAGCTGGAAGCCCTGGCCGTCCTCGACGAGCGTGTTCAGCTGATCCATCGCCCGCCGATCCGCGGACGAGAGCGACCACTGGCGCACGTCGGCGAGGAAGGTGGCGAGGTCCCGGCGCTGCAGGATGGAGAGGTGCGCGGGGGAGCAGAGGTGCACGAGCACGCCGTGCGGCATCTGCAGGACGTTCCCGCCGAACGGGGCCCGGTAGCGGACCTCCGCGCCGAAGTGGCGCGCCACCTGGGACCGCATGATCGCGGAGTCGAGCGCGTCGCCCGCGACGGCCACCCCGCCCACCGCGAGCACCTCGCTCCGGTCGAGATCGGCCGGCGTCACCCGGAGCACGGTGAAGTCGGAGGTGCCGCCGCCGAAGTCGCCCACGAGCACCAGCTCCTCCCGCTGCGTCGTGGCCGCGAAGGCGCGCGCCGCGGCGACGGGCTCGGGCAGGAACTGCACCTCCTCGAACCCCGCCAGCTCCGCCGCCCGGCGCAGGGTCGCCTCGGCGTGCCCGTCGTCCTCGCCGGCGAAGTGCACCGGCCGCCCGAGCAGGACCCGGCGCACCTCGGCGCCGAAGTGCGCGTCCGCGCACGTGCGCATCTTCCGGAGCAGCGTCGCCACGAGCGCCTCGGCGGAGACGAACCGCCCGCCGATCGTCGTCCCCCGGAACCCGCGGGCGCCCAGGTGGCGCTTGATCGAGCGGAGGAGGCGCGCCTCGCCGGCGTGCTGGACGTACTGCGCGAGCGCCTCGACGCCCGCGAACACGCCGCCCGCCTCCGGGAAGCAGAGCACGCTGCGCAGGATGGTCGGGTCCGCCGCGTGCGGATCGAGCGGCGCGGGATCGAACGTGCGCTCCGCGTTCGCGGCCGCGAGGAGGGAGTTGCTGGTTCCGAAGTCGATCGCGTAGAGGGTCGGCCGGTCCACATGGGCCTCCTGGGGTCGTGTCCACACCGGGACGAGGACCCTCCTTGACTTGGCCAGTCGGCGCCTGGGACATTTGGGCGCACAGCCATCGAAGACGAGGCGCCTCCGTGCTCCAACATCGCCTGGCCCAAGAGACGAGGTCCTCGAGGGCGCTCCGGGTCGTCGTCGTCCTCACCGTCGCCGCCACCGTGTCCGCCGGCCCCGGCGGGGGCCGCGCCGCCGAGCCCGCGCGCAAGCGGGCGGACGCTCCCCGGATCCTCCACGTGATGAGCTATCACTCGCCGTGGAGATGGACCGACGGCCAGCTCCAGGGCTTCCAGGAGGGGCTGCAGGGCGTCCGCGCGCAGTACCGCGTGTTCCAGATGGACACGAAGCGGAACAGCACCCCGGAGGCGATGGAGGCGATCGCCCGCAAGGCCCGCGCGCTCATCGAGCAGTGGAAGCCGGACCTCGTCTACACGAGCGACGACGACGCGCAGGAGTACGTCGTGAAGCCCTTCGTGAACGGCCCGCTGCCGTTCGTCTTCAGCGGGGTCAACCGGGATCCGGGCGCCTATGGCTTCACCGGGAGCGAGAACGTGACCGGCGTGGTCGAGCAGGAGCACTTCGTCGAGTCGGTGCAGCTGCTCATGCGGATCGCGCCGCGGACGAAGCGCATCGCCGTGGTGTTCGACGACGCCGTCATGTGGGAGCCCGTGCGGCGGCGGATGGAGGCCGCGGCCGCGACCCTGCCCGGCGTGCAGTTCGGACCGTGGGACGTCATCCGGACGTTCGAGGAGTACCAGCGCAAGGTGCGCGCCTACCACGGCGCGGTGGACGCGATCGCGCTCGTCGGCATCTTCAACTTCCGGGACGCCGCGGGGGAGAACGTCCCGTACCAGGACGTCCTGCGGTGGACCGCCGAGCACAGCACCCTCCCCGACTTCAGCTTCTGGATCGACCGCGTCCACTACGGGACGCTCTGCGCGGTGACCGTCTCCGAGCGGGAGCAGGGCCTCGCCGCAGGGCGCATCGCCCGCGCGATCCTGGTCGAGGGCAAGCGGCCCGGGAGCATCCCCATGCGGCCCACGGTGCGAGGCCTGCCCGTCGTCAACCTGGCGCGGGCGCGGGCGCTCGGGCTCATGCCCGCGACCGGCGTGCTCCTCTCCGCGCAGGTCATCCGGAAGTACGACTGGGACCCGCAGCGGTGAGCCTGGGCCTCAAGACGAGGATCGTCCTCATCGCGTCCGGCGCGATGACGCTCGCGCTCGGCGCGATCACCGCCGTCAGCGGGCACACCTTCCACCAGGAGTACAAGGCCGCCCTCCAGTCGCGATCCCTGGCGATCGCCACCAGCCTCGAGGTCCAGCTCCAGCGCGTGCTCCAGCTCGGGCTGGCCCTGGAAGAGCTGATCGGGTTCGAGGAGCAGTGCCAGGAGGCCGTGCGCTCGTACGAGGGGATCGAGCACGCGATGGTGATCGGCCCGAACGACACCGTGCTGTTCCACAGCGAGGCGCGCAGGCGGGGGCAGCGGATCGAGGATCCCGGGCTGCTCGCGGCCTTGCGCTCCCCGGAGGCCACCACGGTCGCCTTCTCGTCCGGAGGGCGCGAGGCCTACGGCGCGGTCGTCCCCATCCTCGACGTCCGCGGAGCGCGCCAGGCGAGCGTCGTCGTGGTCTTCCCCGCGTCGGTGGTCGCCGCCAAGGCGCGGCAGATGGCCATCTCCGACCTCGGGGTGGCCCTCTTCTTCGTGGCCCTGGGGATGATCGCGCTCGTCGCGGCGCTGTCGGCGCTGGTCACCCACCCGCTGGCGAAGCTCATCGACAGGCTCAACGAGATGCGCCACGGCACCGACCTGTCGCGCCGGCTGGCGGTCTCGGCGACGGGCGACATCGGCCGGCTGGCGGGCGCCTTCAACGGGCTGCTCGAGGAGCTCCAGCGCACCACGGTCTCCAAGGAGGAGCTCGAGAAGGCGATGGCCGTGCTGCGCGAGGCGGAGGAGCGGTACCGCCGCCTCGTGGTCACCTCGCCGAGCGCCATCTTCGTCGATCGCGGAGACGGCCTCGTGTTCGTGAACTCGTCGGCCCTCGCCCTGCTCGGCGCGGCGCGCGAGGACCAGCTCCACGGCAGACCCATGATCGACCTCGTGCACCCGGACTCGCGCGCGCAGGTGGAGGAGCACCTCCACTCCCTGCGGAGCGGCGCGCAGACCTTCCGCGCGCGCGACGTCAAGCTCGTCCGGATCGACAACGCGCTGCTCGACGTGGAGGTCACCGGGATCGCCTTCGCCTACGACGGCGCCCCCGCGGCGCAGCTCGTCGTCCACGACCTCACCGAGCGGAAGGCGATGCAGGCCCAGCTCGTCGCCGCCGGGCGCCTCGCCTCGCTCGGCGCGCTGGCCCGCGGCGTCGCCCACGAGATCAACAACCCGCTCTCGTACGTGATCAGCGGCCTCGACCAGGTCGCGACCGACCTGTCCGAGCTCTCCGCGACCGTGCCCGACGAGCGGCTCGCGGAGACGATGGCCGCGCTGGCCGACGCCCGCCACGGCGCCAACCAGGTCCGCTACATCGTGAACGACCTCCAGGTCTTCTCCCGCGACCGGGATCGCCTGGAGCCCGTGGAGATCCACCGCGCGCTGGACCTGGCCGTCAAGATGGCCTCGAGCCACATCCGGTACCGCGCACGTTTGGTGAAGGACTACTCCGCGGTCCCGCGCGTGATGGCGAACGAGGCCCGCCTCGGACAGGTGTTCGTCAACCTGCTCGTGAACGCGGGCCAGGCGCTGCCGGAGGGGCACCCCGAGGAGAACGAGGTCCGCGTGGTGACGCGGGTCGATCCGGCCGGGCGGGCGGTGGTCGAGGTCCAGGACACGGGCTGCGGGATCCCCGCCGAGATCCGGGATCGGATCTTCGACCCGTTCTTCACGACCAAGCAGGTCGGGGACGGCACCGGCCTCGGCCTCTTCATCTCGCACGGCATCGTCAAGGCGATGGGCGGTGAGATCTCCATCGAGAGCGAGGTCGGGCGCGGGACCCGGGTGCGCGTCGCCATCCCGGTCGCGGGCGCGCAGCTGGCCACGGTCGCGTGACGCCCACCACACGAGGGGCCTGGCCGGCGGGGCGCGCCCGGCTACACCCGGTGCAGCGGCCCGAGAGCCGGAGGACCTCATGACCGACCAGGAGAAGCGCTCGACGCTCGCGGTGTGCCTCATGGCCGCCCTCGCCGACGGCGCGGCGGACCGCGAACGGACGGAGCTGAAGCGGATCGCCGACGCGCTCGCCGAGGGCGGAGGCGTGAACCTCGCCACGGTCTACCAGGACGTCCTGCTCGGCCGGGTGACCCTGGAGGACGTCGCCGCCGGGCTGGGCTCCCCCGAGGTGAAGCGGTACGCGTACGAGATGGCCGTGGTCGTCTGCGACGCCGACGGCGCCGCGTCGCCCGCCGAGACCGCGTTCCTCGAGCGGCTGCGGACCGCGCTCGGGCTGCCGGAGGAGGCGCGCGCGGTCGTCGCCGAGGCGGACGCGCTGGCGGCGGCGCCCCTGGCG
>JAEYOU010000567.1 GCA_023411405.1 Pseudomonadota bacterium
GCCACGGCCAGCGCGAGGACGGCCGCCGCGCCGATCACGCGCGGCCCCCCGGGAGCCGGAGCGCCCGTTGCGCGCCAACGAACCGCGCGACGAACGGCTCCGCGGGCGCGCCGGAGAGGTCGGCGAAGGAGCCGGCCTGGACGATCCGGCCGGCGCGCAGGAGCACCAGGGACTCGGCGAAGAACGCCGCCTCGGCCAGGTCGTGGGTGACGATCACCACCGTCTTCCGCAGCCGCTGGAACGCGGCGCGCAGGTCGTCCTGGAGCTCGGCCCGGGTGATGGGATCGAGCGCGCCGAGCGGCTCGTCGAGGAGGAGCAGCGCGGGGTCGAGGAAGAGCGCGCGCACGAGGCTCACGCGCTGCGCCTGCCCGCTCGAGAGCTCCGACGGCAGCCGCTCCCAGACGTCGCCGGGGAGCCGCGCCAGCGCGCCCAGCTCCTCGAGCCGCGCCGCGATCCGCGGACGATCCCACCGGAGGTGGCGCGCCACGAGGGCGGCGTTGTCCCGCGCGGTGAGGTGCGGAAAGAGGCCGCCCCCCTGGACCACGTAGCCGTACCGCCGGCGGAGCGCGTGGTCCTCCGGGTCGAGCGGCCTGCCGGCGAGGAGCACCGCGCCCGCGTCCGGGCGCAGGAGCCCGAGCATGAGCCGCAGCAGCGTGGACTTGCCCGCGCCGCTCGGGCCGATGAGCGCGAGCGAGGCGCCCGCCGGCACGGCGAGGTCGATCGGGCCGACCGTGGCCGCCGGCCCGAACCGCTTCACCGCGCCGCGGAGCTCGAGGGCTGGCGCACCGGGCTGCACCCTCGGTTCCTGCCGGGAGGGCCTCCTTCCGACAAGTCCAGGGTGGGGCTCCCGCCCGCTCACCCGTCGACGGGGGTGACCCCTACTTCCCCCGCCGCGCCCGGTACCGCTGGATGAGCCCGTTGGTGGACGAGTCGTGCCCGAGCTTCGGCGCGTCCTGCGCCTCGAGCTCCTTCACGATCCGGTTCGCGAGCACCTTGCCGAGCTCGACGCCCCACTGGTCGTACGGGTTCACGTCCCAGATCACGCCCTGCGTGAACACGGCGTGCTCGTAGAGCGCCACCAGGCTCCCCAGCACCGCGGGGGTGAGCTCGTCCGCGAGGATCGTGCTCGAGGGGCGGTTCCCGGGGAAGGTGCGGTGCGGGACGAGCCACTCCGCCGTCCCCTCGGCCCGCACCTCGTCGGCCGTCTTCCCGAACGCGAGCGCCTCCCCCTGGGCGAAGAGGTTCGCCATGAGGAGCTCGTGGTGCCGGCCGACCGGGTTGAGGCTCCGGCAGAAGCCGATGAAGTCGCAGGGCACGAGGTGCGTGCCCTGGTGGAGGAGCTGGTAGAACGAGTGCTGGCCGTTGGTGCCGGGCTCGCCCCAGTAGATCGCGCCGGTCGTGTAGTCCTCGATGGCCGCGCCCCCGAGCGTCACGCGCTTGCCGTTCGACTCCATGGTGAGCTGCTGGAGGTACGCCGGGAAGCGCTTCAGGTACTGGTCGTACGGGAGCACCGCGACCGAGCCGGCGCCGAGGAAGTCGAGGTTCCACAGGCCGATGAGGCCGAGGAGCGCGGGGAGGTTCCGCCCGAGCGGCGCGGTGCGGAAGTGCTCGTCCATCGCGTGGAAGCCGGCGAGCAGCGCGCGGAACCCTTCCGGCCCGACGGCGATCATCGTGGAGAGGCCGATGGCCGAGTCCATCGAGTAGCGGCCCCCGACCCAGTCCCAGAAGCCGAACATGTTGGCCGGATCGATCCCGAACTTCCGGACCTCGGCCTCGTTGGTCGAGACGGCGACGAAGTGCTTCGCCACCGCGGACGGGTCCTTCAGCGCGCCGAGCAGCCAGTCGCGCGCCGAGGCGGCGTTGGTCATGGTCTCCTGCGTCGTGAACGTCTTGGACGAGACGATGACCAGCGTCTCGGCCGGATCGAGATCGCGCGTCGCCTCCGCGACGTCGGTCCCGTCCACGTTGGAGACGTAGCGGAAGGTGAGGTCGCGCTGCGTGTAGCTCCGCAGCGCCTCGTACGCCATCACCGGACCCAGGTCCGAGCCGCCGATGCCGACGTTGACGACGGCCCGGATCCGCTTCCCCGTGAACCCCTTCCAGGCGCCGCTCCGCACGCGATCGGCGAAGTCGGACATCCGGTCGAGCACCGCGTGGACCTCGGGGACGACGTCCTTGCCGTCCACCAGGATCTTCGCCCCGCGCGGCGCGCGGAGCGCGACGTGGAGCACCGCCCGCCCTTCGGTCGTGTTGATCTTCTCGCCGCCGAACATCGCCTCGCGCCGGACCGGCACGCCCCGGGCCTCCGCCAGCGCCACGAGGAGCCGCACGGTCTCGTCGGTGAGGCGCTGCTTGGAGTAGTCGAGGAAGAGCCCGGCGCCCTCCGCCGTGAGCCGCTCGCCGCGCCCGGGATCGCGGGCGAACAGCTCGCGGAGGTGGAGGCCGGCCAGGCTCCGGGAGTGGGCCTGGAGGGCGGCCCAGGCAGGGTCGCGGGTCAGGGGGGGAAGGCTCGGGGTGGGCATGCGGGAGGCTTACCCCATGGCTTCGTCCGTTTCCATGAGCGGAATGCCCCAGCGGGGCGGTCGCCGGGAAGAGGGAGTCCCCCGACCGTCGCGAGGGCGCCGCGCACCGCGACGCGGAGGGCACCACGCGCGGGGACGCGTCGCGCGGGGTTGGCAAACCGCCACCCCGCCTGCCATGAAGACGCGATGCGCAACCACGCTCTCCCCGCCGCCGCGCTGCTGCTCGCGTCGTGCGCCGCGCTCCGCCCGCCCGCCGACGCCGCCGCGCTCCAGGGGTTTCCCTGGACGAGCCCGCTCCACCGCGACCACCCGCTCGTCGGGCGGATCTGGGACGCCCGCGCCGGCCGGTTCGTCTCCGAGGCGGAGCTGCGCGCCGCCGCGGCGCGCGGGCGGTTCGTGCTGCTGGGCGAGACCCACGACAACGCCGATCACCACGCGCTGCAAGTCCGGCTGCTCGAGGCGGTGCTCGCTTCGGGCCGCCGCCCGGCGCTCGGGTTCGAGATGCTCGACGCCGAGCAGCAGCCCGCGGTCGACGCGGTGCTCGCGGGCCCCGCCCCCTCTCCCGCGGCGCTCTCGGCGGCGGTCGGCTGGGACCGCAGCGGCTGGCCCCCGTTCGCGCTGTACGCGCCGATCTTCGAGCGCGGCCTCGACGCGAGGCTCCCGATCGTGGCCGCGAACCTCTCCCGGCCGGCGGCCCGCGAGGTGATCCACCGCGGAGCCGGCGCGCTCCCGCCCGCGCTCCGGACGCTCCTCGACCGGGCCGGCCCGCTCTCGCCGGAGGAGGAGCGGGCGCGGCGGGAGGAGATGGCCGCGTCGCACTGCGGGCACCTGCCCGAGGCGTTCCTCGGCCCGATGGTGCTGTCGCAGCGGGCCCGCGACGCGCAGCTCGCGGCGGCGCTGGCCGCGGGGGCGACGGACGACGGCGCCGTGCTCGTCACCGGGGGGGAGCACGCACGCGAGGACCGCGGCGCAGGCGCGTTCCTGCCGCTCGCGGGGGCGGAGGAGGACGCGGTGGTGTCGGTCGCCTTCCGGGAGGTGAACCCGGAGGAGCGGACGCCGCCCGCGGGGTCGTCCCCGTGGGACTTCGTCGTGTTCACGCCCGGTGTCGATCGCGGGGATCCGTGCGCGGGGATGCGGACGCCGGTGCGCTGACCCGCGCCGCCACGAACGCCGCGATCTCCCGCGCGACCGCGGCGTCCCGCAGGATGCGCCGGTGGCCGAGCCCGCGCGTGAGGTGGAGGCGCGCGCCGGGCCAGGCGGCGGCCAGGGCCTCCCCGCTCGCGTGGGACACCTCCCGGTCGTCGCGGTCGTGGATCACCAGGGCGGGCGCGCGCGCGGCGCGGATGACGCGGACGAGCTCGAGCTCCTCGTACCGGTGCCCCACGCGCGCCTCGAGCACCCTCCGGAG
>JAEYOU010000617.1 GCA_023411405.1 Pseudomonadota bacterium
CGCGGGCCGCCCGCGGCGAGGCGGTGGCGCGCATGGCGGCCGGGGTCGCGCACGAGATCCGCAATCCGCTCGGCATCATCCGCGGCGCGGTGGAGCTCGTGCGGGAGCGGCAGGGGGTGCAGCTCCCCCCGAGGGATCGGGAGCGGCTCGAGGACGTGCTGGGCGAGGTCGAGCGGCTGCGTGGCCTCACCGAGGACTTCCTCGATCTCTCCTCGGATCGGCCCCTCGAGGAGTCGCTCGTGGACGTCGGGGCCATCGCGGACGAGGCGGCGCGCGGCAGCCGGACGCTGCACCCGGACCTGGACGTGTTCGTCTCGGTCTCGGCGCCGCCGATCCGGGCCGACGGGCGGCGGCTCCGGCAGGTGTTCTCGAACTTGCTCGCGAACGCGGCCCAGGCGGGCGCGCGCAGGGTCGAGATCCGCGGCGCCTCGCGCGGCGATCACGTGGGGGTGATCGTCGCGGACGATGGCCCGGGGATCCCTCCTCCGCTGCGGGAGCGGCTGTTCGAGGCCTTCGCCACCGGCCGCTCCGGCGGCACGGGGCTGGGCCTTGCCGTCTCGCGGCAGCTCGTGGAGCGGCACGGGGGGACGCTGGCGCTCTCCGACGAGAGCGGCCCCGGGGCGGTGTTCGAGCTCCGGCTGCCGCTGCGGCGGGTCCATCGGGAGAGAGGGTCCTGAACATGGCGCGGGTACTGATCGCGGACGACGAGCCGAAGCTGGGGGTGCTCCTGGCCGAGGCGCTGGAGCTGGACGGGCACGAGGCCGTGCGGGTCGGCGGCGGGCTCGAGGCGCTGGCGCGCCTCGAGCAGGGCCGCTTCGACGTGGTGGTGACCGACCTCAAGATGCCCGAGGTGGACGGCCTCGCGGTGCTCCGCGCCGCGCGGGCGCTGCCGTCGCCGCCCGAGGTGGTGCTGATGACCGCCTTCGCGACCGCGGAGAGCGCGGTCTCGGCGATGAAGGCCGGCGCGGCCGACTACGTCACGAAGCCGTTCGCGATGGACGAGCTGCGACTGCGCGTCCGCCGGCTCGCCGCGCAGCGCGAGGCGGAGCGGAAGAGCGAGCGGCTCCTCGCGCGGCTCACGCCCGAGCTCGTCGCGGAGAGCGTGGCGATGAAGGCGGCGCTCGCCGCCGCGGAGCAGGTGGCCGCGACCGACGCGACCGTGCTGCTGCTCGGCGAGAGCGGGACCGGGAAGAGCCAGCTCGCCCGCTACATCCACTACAAGAGCAAGCGGGCCGCGGCGCCGCTCGTCGAGGTGCACAGCGCCGCGCTCCCGGAGACGCTCCTCGAGAGCGAGCTGTTCGGCCACGAGAAGGGCGCGTTCACCGGCGCGAACGAGCGGAAGCCGGGGCACCTCGCGGCGGCCGACGGCGGGACCCTCTTCCTCGACGAGATCGGCGAGGTGAGCCCGGCGATCCAGGTGAAGCTGCTCCGGTTCCTGCAGGATCGGACGTTCGTGCCGGTGGGATCGACCGAGGTCCGGCGCGTGGACGTCCGGGTGGTCGCGGCGACGAACTCCGATCTCGCCGAGGCCGTCCGGGCGGGGACGTTCCGCGAGGACCTGTTCTACCGGCTCAACGTCTTCGCGGTGCAGGTGCCCCCGCTGCGCGATCGCCGCGAGGACGTCGCGGCGCTCACCGATCGGTTCCTCGCCGTCCGCGGCTTCCCCGTTGACAAGCTCTCGCGCGGCGCGCGCGACCGGCTCCTCGGCCGCGCCTGGCCCGGCAACGTCCGCGAGCTCGAGAACGCGCTGGAGCGGGCGCTCATCCTCGCCGGCGAGGGCGAGATCCGGCCCGACCACGTCCAGCCGCCCGCGGGTGTGCGCGCGCGCTCGAGGGCCGCCGACGTGCTCGGCGACGGCTTCGACCTGGACGCCTTCGAGAAGGAGCTCATCTTCGCCGCGCTCGAGCGCGCCGGCGGCAACAAGGCGGCCGCCGCCCGCATGCTGGGCATCACCCGGCGGCGCCTCTACTCGCGGCTCGAGGCCCTCGGCGCGCGCGTGCCGGACGAGAAGGAAGGCGGGGAGCGCGAGGGCGTGTAGGAATCCGTGGCGCGCGCCACGTGGTTCGCTGACGAGAGTTCACGTACATCCGCTCGCCCTGAGCCTGTCGAAGGGCGAGCAACCCGTTCGTGGGCCGTACGCCGCCTCCGCGCCTCCGCCGCGGCCCCCGCTCGCTACCGCGGGCGCGCGGCAGGGGTGCCGGTACGCGCGCGAAGCGGTGCATCGCGCTTGGGCGAGGCGCGGCAAACTCGCTCGGCCACCTCACGCTCGCTTCGCGAGCGTGGTGGCCGAGCTCAGACATGCCGCGCCCGCTGTGCGAGGTCCACTCCGCGCGCGGATGCCGTTCTGGCTGGGCTGCGCGCCCGCGGTGTACCGCTCCGCGGGGGCCGGGCTCCGGCGCTCCGGCGGCTGTGGCGAGTTCGGCGCGGTGCGGACCGTCCTGAGATGCCACGACCGGCGCCTCCGCCGTGCCTCTCGATGCCGTTCTCAAGCGCGAGCGAGCGAAGCGGAGGCCGCGACGAGCGGGGCGCCTCGAGCCCCGCTCCACGGATCCGCTTCGAGGGCGGGGCGGCTCCTGCGCCGACCGACCGAGCGGAGACGCGCCCTAGACCACGTCACCAGTACGGCCGCCGCTGCAATTTGCGGGACGGCAACGCGAGGTCGCCCGCGCGCCAGCACTCCGCCGCTCATCGAGCGTGCCGGCCCGCACGGAATTGCAGCGGCTTTCCGTGCGCGCGGTACCGTCACCAGTACCCGTCCGATCCGGGCCGCGTCGGAGCGAGGGAGGGCGCCGCGGGAGCCGACCCGTCCCACGCGGAACCTCCCCCCATCCGCACCCGGGCTCGAGGCGCGCCGGGAGGAGCAACGAGCGGAGCGAGCGGCCCTGCGACCCCCGGTCCCGGCCGCGGCGGCGCGGCTCTGCTAATCTCCACCGCCGTGACCACCCTCGCGGATCTCGAGCCCCGGCGCCTCTGGGGCTACTTCCAGGAGCTCTCCCGCATCCCACGCGGCTCGAAGAACGAGGCGGCGGCGGCGCGGTGGGCCGTGGAGCAGGGGAGGAAGCTCTCGCTCGAGGTCGAGACCGACGCGGCCGGGAACGTCCTCCTGCGCAAGCCGGCGACCCCCGGGCGCGAGGGGCGGCCGGGGATCGCGCTCCAGGCGCACCTCGACATGGTCTGCGAGAAGAACGAGGGGACGGCGCACGACTTCACGAGGGATCCGATCCAGGCGCACGTGGACGGCGACGTCGTTCGCGCGCGCGGGACGACGCTCGGGGCGGACAACGGCATCGGCGTCGCGGCGGCGCTGGCGGTCCTCGCGGAAGGCGCGGAGGGCGCGGCGCATCCGCCGCTCGAGGTCCTGCTCACGGTGGACGAGGAGACGGGGCTCACCGGCGCGAACGCGGTGCGGGCGGGGTGGCTGCGCTCGGCGCGGCTCCTCAACCTCGACAGCGAGGAGGAGGGCGAGCTCTCGATCGGCTGCGCGGGCGGGCTCGACACGCTCGCCACGCGGCGCGTCCGCTTCGCGGCGCCGTCGCCGGGCCGCAGGGCGCTGCGGCTCGAGGTGACCGGGCTCCGCGGCGGCCACTCGGGGATCGACATCGCGGCGGGCCGGGGGAACGCGCTCCGGATCCTCGGGCAGCTGCTCGCCGAGGTCGTCCCGGCGCACGCGCTCGAGCTGGGTGGCGTCCGCGGCGGGAACAAGCGGAACGCGATCCCGCGGGAGGCCTGGGCGGTGGTCCACGT
>JAEYOU010000513.1 GCA_023411405.1 Pseudomonadota bacterium
GACGTCGCCGGCGGGGAGCGCGGCGCCGTCGGCCGCGGGCGCCGGATCGGCGGCGGGCTCCTGCGGCGTCACCACGGCCAGGGTCGCGCCGTTGACGCGCTTCGCGCGGAGCGCCAGCGGGAGGTCGGAGACGCGGATCGTCGGGCCCTCGGCGCACACGCTGAGCCGCTCGACGAGGTTCTCGAGCTCCCGCACGTTGCCGGGCCACTCATAGGTCCGGAGCGCATCGGCGACGGCGTTCTCGATGGGCCGGGTCTCGCCGCGCTGCGTCCAGAAGTGCTGGAACAGGCGGAGCACGTCGCTGCCGCGGGCGCGGAGCGGCGGGATCTCGATCGGGCACACCAGCAGGCGGTAGTAGAGGTCACGGCGGAAGCGGCCGGCGGCCACCTCGGCCGCGAGGTCCCGGTTGGTGGCGGCGACGAGCCGGAAGTCCGCGGGCACGGACTCGGCCGAGCCGACCGGCTCGTAGGTCCGCTCCTGGAGGACGCGGAGCAGCTTGACCTGCAAGGCGAGGGGGAGCTCGGCGATCTCGTCGAGGAAGAGGGTGCCGCCCTCGGCCGCCGCGACGCGACCGCGCCGCGAGGCGTTCGCGCCCGTGAAGGCGCCGCGCACGTGGCCGAAGAGCTCGGACTCGAGCAGCGCCTCGGGGATGGCGCCGCAGTTCACCGGGACCAGCGCCCGCCCCGCGCGCGGGCTGCGCTCGTGGACGGCGCGGGCGAAGACCTCCTTGCCCGTGCCGGTCTCGCCGGTGAGGAGGACCGTGGCGTCGCTCTGGGCGATCCGCTCGCAGGTGCGCACCAGCCCGACCAGCGGGCTCTCCGGACCACAGACGATCTGAGCCCGGGTGCTGGTCTGCGCGGTGAGTGCCCTGGTCGTCATTTCCGTCGCTCCCTCTCGCGTCGCGCTGGCGGCGTCGTTGTCGTGGCGTCAGGAGCAAGGCAAGGGCCAATTCCGCGACGCCACGGAACGCCCGGAATCCGGGGGCTTCTGACGGGCAGTGCGGCGCGCGTTCGGGGGTACCCTTCGACCCCGCGCGGGTCGAACCCCACCAGCCGCGCCCGCCTTCACCCGGAGCCGAAGTGACGTTTCGTGAATCGCGGGCCGCGGGTGCGCGCAGGTGCGTGACCCCGGCGACGGCGCCTTGACACCTGAGATCACGCGCCGTTACCCTCCGCGCCTCCATATGGCTCAGGACGGTGACGGGAGGGCGGGGGCGGGCGGGTGCGTGACGGGCGACGTGCCCGAGCTCGCGCCGGGGTCCCCCCGCGCAGCGTTCGTGTCCCCCGAAACCAGGACATGGCTTCACCCCGGTCCGTTCCCGCTGGAGCTGGGCGGTGTCCTCCCCGAGCTCCGGATCGCCTACCGCAGCTGGGGCACGCTCGACGCCGGCGGCGCCAACGCGGTCGTCGTCTGCCACGCGCTCACCGGCTCGGCGGACGCGGACCGCTGGTGGACGCGGATGTTCGGGCCGGGGCGTGCGTTCGATCCCGCGCGCGACTTCGTGATCTGCTCGAACCTCCTCGGGAGCTGCTACGGCACCACCGGACCGGCGTCCGTCGATCCCGCCACCGGCGCACCCTGGCGAGGGCGGTTTCCCGACATCACCATCCGTGACATGGTCGCCGCGCAGCACGCGCTCGTCCGGGCCCTGGGCGTGCGGCGGGTGCGGCTGGTGATCGGCGGGTCGCTCGGCGGGATGCAGGCGCTGGAGTGGGCGCTCCTGTACCCGGAGCTCGTCGAGCGCGTCGCCTTCATCGCGTCCACCGCCCGCCACTCGGCCTGGGCGATCGGACTCTCCGAGGCCCAGCGGCAGACCATCTTCGCCGACCCGCGCTGGCGCGACGGCGACTACGACCCCGCCGATCCGCCGCGCGCGGGCCTCGCCGCGGCGCGCATGCAGGCCATGCTGAGCTACCGCAGCGCGCCGTCCTTCGAGGAGCGGTTCGGCCGGCGCCCGCAGGCCGAGGACCTCTTCGCCGTCGAGAGCTACCTGCGGTACCAGGGGCGGCAGCTCGTCGATCGCTTCGACGCCGCCACCTACGTCACTCTGACCCGCGCGATGGACACGCACGACGTGGCCCGTGGGCGGGGGGATCTCGACGACGTGCTCCGCGGTCTCCACCAGCCGATGCTGGTGGTGTCCATCGACTCGGACGTCCTCTACTGGCCCGCCGAGCAGCGCACGGTGGCGCGGCTCGCGCCCAACGCCCGGTTCGCGGTCCTCGACTCGCCGCAGGGGCACGACGCGTTCCTCATCGACGTGGACCGGCTGTCGGACCTCGTGGCCGAGTTCCGCGGCGGGGAGGCTCCGGCGCGGCGCGCGACGGGGGAGCCGCTCGCGCGCGGGTACCGGGAGCGCGGCGTCTCGCTGCTCGTGGCGGGGAAGGGGAAGGTCGGAGCGGAGCTCCTCGCGCAGATCCAGGCCCAGGCGCTCGCGCTGGAGCAGGACTACGACGTCGTCCTGCGGGTGAACGGGCTCGCCGACACCCGCGCGGCGCTGTTCGCGGAGGAGGGGATCGACCTCGAGGGCTGGCGCGAGGCGCTGGCCGCGGCGCCCGCCTCGGGGCCGCTCGACGCCCGCACCGCGCCCGCCCTCCTCGACCGCCTCGCCCGGCTTCCGCGGCCCGTGCTCGTGGACGTCACCGCCGACGAGGGCATGGCCGAGGTGTACGCCCAGGCCTTCCGGCGCGGGATCGACGTGGTGAGCTCCAACAAGCGCCCGCTGTCGGCCGACCTCCGGCGGCTCGAGCCGGTCCGGGAGGCGCGCCGGCAGCACGGACGCCACTGGCACTACGACGCGGCCGTCGGCGCGAGCCTCCCGGTGCTGGCGACGCTCCGGCGCCTCGTCCGGAGCGGCGATCGGATCCTCCGGATCGAGGGCTCGCTCTCGGGCACGCTCGGGTTCCTCGCCGGCGAGCTCCAGCGCGGGACGGCGCTCTCCCTTGCCCTGCGCTGGGCGATGGGCCTGGGCCACACCGAGGCCGATCCCCGCGACGACCTCACCGGCCTCGACTCCGCGCGGAAGGCGCTCATCCTCGCCCGCGAGGCGGGCGCGCCGGCGGCGCTCGAAGACGTGCAGGTGGAGCCGTTCCTCCCGGGCGCGTCGCTCGCGCCCGGGAGCCCGGACGACCTCCTCCACGCGCTCCGCGCCCACGACGAGGCGACCGCCGCGCGGTTCGAGGAGCTGCGGCGCCGGGGGAAGGTGCTCCGCTTCCTGGCGCGGATCGGCCTCGGCCCCGAGCGCGCCGCGTCGATCCAGGTCGGCGCCGTGGAGGTCGAGCCCGATCACCCCGCCGCGCGGCTCGTGGGCGTCGAGGCGTACGTCGCCTTCACCACCGCGCGGCACCCGGAACGGCCGCTCGTCGTCCAGGGCACCGGCGTCGGCGGCGCGAACACGGCCGGGGCCCTGCTCGCCGAGATCTTCCGGATCCCGGGCGGCGACCGTCGGTGACGCGAGACGCCCATGCCCGAGGTCCCCCGCCGCCGCCCGCTCCCCCGCCGGCCGGCCGGGCCCCCACCCCGGTGCCCCGGCCGTCTGCGCCCGCCGTGCGTAGCCTCGATGGGAGGAGGGCGCATGAACGCCATCGACCTGTTGAAGCAGCAGCACCGTGAGGTGGAGGAGCTGTTCGAGGAGTTCGAGCAAGCGGGCGAGGGGGCCAAGAAGACGAAGGAGAAGCTCTGCCAGCAGATCGGCGACGCGCTCGCCGTCCACGCCACCATCGAGGAGAAGATCTTCTACCCGGAGTCGAAGCAGGAGAACACCGAGGAGCTCCTGCGCGAGTCCGTCGAGGAGCACCTCGCCGTGAAGAAGCTCCTGGCCGACATCATGCAGTCGGACCTGGACGACCCGCAGTTCGACGCCAAGATCAAGGTCCTCAAGGAGCAGGTGGAGCACCACGTCGAGGAGGAGGAGCGGGAGCTCTTCCCGCTCGTGTCGCAGTCGTGCTCGGAGGAGGACCTCGAGGACATGGGCAACCGGATGCAGGAGATGGCCGACGAGCTCGAGGACGAGGGCCAGCCCCGGGCGTCGATCCCGCAGGAGACGGACAAGCCGGCGCCGATCTGACGAACGGGGGCTGCGCCCCCGGTGATCTTCACCGGGGGGCCGATGGAGCCGGCCCCCCGGTTCCCCGGCTCGCTCCGGCCCAGCGAAGCTGGGCCTGCGCTCGGATCGGCCGTTGCGCGAGGTTGCCCCGATCGCCGGATCGCCTTACAACGTTCGGAATGATGGGCAGCTGGCACGAGCGGCGGGGAGGCGGGCGGTGACGGGACCGGTGACGGCTCCCCGCACGCGGCCGGGACGCAACGACCCTTGCTGGTGCGGCAGCGGACAGAAGTACAAGAAGTGCCACCTCGACGCGGACGGACCCGCGGCGGCGGCGCGGCCCGGCGCCGAGCCCCGGGCGCCCCTGCGCAGGCCGCTCCGCCCCGGGATCGTCTCCCCGCGCAGGGGGGTGCCGGCGCAGATCGGCCGGCCCGACTACGCAGCCACGGGCCGTCCCCGCAGCCAGGGCGCCGACGTCCGCACCGCGGAGGAGCTGGTCCGGATGCGGCGCGCGTGCGCCGCCGCGGCGCGCGTGCTGCGGATCGCCGGGGAGGCGGTCCGGGCGGGCATCACCACCGACGGCATCGACGAGCTCGCGCACGCGGAGATCGTCCGCCTCGGCGGCTACCCCAGCCCGCTCAACTACCGCGGGTTCCCGAAGTCGATCTGCACCTCGGTGAACGAGGTCATCTGCCACGGGATCCCGGACAGCCGCCCCCTCGAGGACGGCGACATCGTGAACCTCGACGTCACCGTCTATCTGGACGGCATGCACGGCGATTGCTCCGCCACCTTCCTCGTCGGCGAGGTGGACGCCGAGGGCCGGCGGCTCGTCCAGGTCGCGCGGGAGTGCCTGCACAAGGGGATCGCGGCCGTCCGTCCGGGCCGGCCCATCTCGGACATCGGCCGGGCCATCGAGGCGCACGCGTCGCAGCACGGCTACGGCGTGGTCCGGTCCTACTGTGGCCACGGCATCGGCGACACCTTCCACACCTCGCTCCAGATCCCGCACCACTACGACCCCTCGCTGCGCCGCCAGATGGCGCCCGGCATGACCTTCACGGTCGAGCCGATGATCACCGAGGGGACGTGGGAGGACCGGCTGTGGGACGACGGCTGGACCGCGGTGACCGACGACGGCAAGCGGTCCGCCCAGTTCGAGCACACGCTCGTCGTCACCGAGGGCGGGGCGGAGATCCTGACCGTCGAGCCTTGAGCGATCGATCGTCCGGGAGCGATCGCGTCGATCCCTCGGCCGCCGGAGCGCCGGAGCCCGACCCCCGGGGAGCGGCGGCGGCCCGTACGAGCTCGCCGAGAAAGCCGATCGCCCGGAGCTCGGACCAGTAGCTCGGGCGGAAGAGGCCGCCGGAAACGAACCCGACGTGACCGCCCGTGGAGGTCGTGACCAGGGTCACGAACGGATTGGCGCGGGCCGCCTCCAGCGGGAGGGAGTCGCCGGGCACGAGCGGATCGTCGAGGGCCGAGAGCGCGAGCAGCGGCCGCCGCACGCCGCCGAGGTACCGGCCCGACGAGCAGCGCTCCCAGTACTCCTCCGCGGACGCGAACCCGTGGAGCGGCGCGGTGACCGCGGCGTCGAACGCCGCGAACGTCCTGGCCGCCCGGACGGCCCGGACGTCCAGGAGCCCCGGGAAACGGCGCGCCTTCTCGAGCGCCTTCGCGCGCAGGCCGGTGAGGAACCGCGTCCGGTACACCCGGTTCCAGAACCCCGGCCCGTCGAGCGCGCGGGCGCAGCGCGCCAGGTCGAAGGGGACCGAGATCACCGCCGCCCCCGCGACCTCGGCGGGCAGCTCGTCCCCGCGCTCGCCGAGGTACTTCGCGACGACGTTCCCGCCCAGCGAGAACCCGCAGAGCACGATGGGACGCCCGGGCCGCTCCGCCGCGAGCCGCGCGACGGTGTGCGCGAGGTCGCCGGTCTCGCCCGAGTGGTAGAGGCGCGGGAGCCGGTTGCGCGTCCCCGAGCAGCCCCGGAAGTTCAGCGCCACCGCCGCCAGGCGGCGGGCGCTGCCGAGGTGCACGAGCCCGCGCACGTACGCGGCGCGGGACGACCCCTCGAGGCCATGGCAGACGACGAGGACGGGCGCGTCCGGCGCCGGCCCCGCGACGCGGTCCACGTCCAGGAAGTCGCCGTCGGGCAGCTCCCACCGCTCCCGGACGGCCCGCGGCCACGCCCAGGGGCGGTGGAGCGCCCCGACGATGGTCATGAAGTTGGCGGTGGGGAGCCAGCGCGCGGGGAGGTACTCCATCGGCGGATCCTAAGGGGCCGGCCTCGCGCGCGGCTCAGCTCCAGGTGATCGCCAGCTCGAGGTAGCCCGCGCCCGCGGAGAGGGGGGTCGTGACGTCCACCGACACGTCCTTCGCGCCCGAGAGCTGGAGGGCCTTCCTGTAGAAGCCGATGATGACGGGCTCCATGATCCTATGCTGGGGATCGAACCCGGTGTAGCGGACGACGGCCCGCCGCTCACCATCGAAGCGCGGCGCGATCCGTACGCCGTCGAAGTAGGTCTTGTGGATGGCGCCGAGCCGCTTGACGATGAACTCCGGCGAGCCGAGGCGGATGAAGACGCGGTAGATGCCGCCGAGCTGCTGCTCGATCACGCGCTCGGCCCGGGCGACGATCACGCCCTCGTCGCCGGCGCTGTGCGCGCGGTTTGCCGCGGTCATGAACGCGGTCATCACGTCGAGCGGGTACCAGTCGTTCGCCAGGAGCGTGCCCCGCAGGATGTCCTGCCCCTCCGGATCGAGCGTGGCGACGACGGCGTCCACGGCGGGCTGCCCGAGCCGCTCTCGCACGGCCGCGACCGCGTCGATGACGGCGCGCCCCTTGACCGAGGGTCTGGACATGCGCCTCCTCCCGGCCGACGGGGCCGCGGGTCGCATCATGCCCCACGGGAGGTGCCAGGGGAAGGTCGGCGAGGGCCGTCACACCCGCAGCCCGACGGCGCGCATCAATGCGAGGGCGTTCGAGTGCGCGACGACGCCGGGGCGGAGCCGGTAGTCGAACGCGATCTCGCCGTCCTGTACCTGGTCCTCGAAGTGGGCGTTGGCGAGCCTGCCGCCGGCCAGGTCGGTCAGGGCGAGATCGTGCGTGGTCACGAGGCCGATCGCCCCGGCGGAGACGAGCGTCTCGAGCAGCGCCGCCGCGCCGATGCGGCGGTCGTGGCTGTTGGTGCCGTGGAGGATCTCGTCGAGGAGGAAAAGCAGCGGCACCGGGCCGCGGGCGAGGTCCTGGAGGAGGCGCAGCCGCGTGATCTCGGCGTAGAAGCGCGAGCGGCCGGCCTGGAGCGAGTCCTGGATGCGCAGCGTGGCGCCGGGCGCGAGCGGGGTGAGCCGGCAGCGGGCCGCGGGCACCGGCGCGCCCGCCTGGGCGAGCACCGCCGCCACGCCGACCGTCCGGAGGTACGTGCTCTTGCCGGACATGTTGGAGCCGGACACGAGCAGGGCGGCCGGTCCCGCGCCGCCGAGCCGGACGTCGTTCGGGACCGCGCGAGCGAGGAGCGGGTGCCGGAGCGCGTCGGCCTCGAGGAGCGGGCCGGCGCCGGGCGCGAGGTCCAGGATCTCGGGGAACACGTGCGCGGGGCGCGCGTGGGCGTAGCCGGCGAGGGCCGAGAGCGCCTCGAGCTCCGCCACGGCGTCGAGCCAGGCCCCCACCGCGTGGCCCGACGCCGCGCGCCACCGCTCCACGGCCACGGCGTGGAGGGGGGTCCACTGCAGGGTGTAGGCGATCGGGGCGAAGAACTGGTTCTTCGCCCACTCGACGCGCGCGGCGATCCCGGTCAGGCGAGCGATCCGCGCCGACGCGGGCAGGGCGCCCGCGCGGAGCCGGCCCTGCTGCGCGGCGAGGTGCGCGTCCGCGAACGGCTCGCGCTCCAGCCGGCCGAGGACGAGCGACAGGAGCGTGAGCTCCGCCGAGGGGCGGTCCAGCGAATCGAGCACACGCGCGAGCCCGGCGCGCATCGACCGCCGGACGAGGAGGGCGATCGCGATCGCGCCGAGGAAGGGGAGGGGGCCGACCCCGGCCGCCCACAGCGCGGCGCCCGCGACCGACGCC
>JAEYOU010000718.1 GCA_023411405.1 Pseudomonadota bacterium
GGTCCGCGCCGCGCGCCAGCCCTCCGGCGTCGCCGCCGCGCCGAGGTGCTTCGCGACCTCCTCGCGCTCCTTCGCCTTGTGGCGCTCCGCCCGCTCCCCCTCCCGGGCGGTGGCCTGGCGCTCGGCCTCCGACTGCTGCTCGGTCTCCTGCTTCTCCTCGAGCTGCTCCCCGATGCTGGCGGACAGGGGCTCGTCCGCGATCCGCTCGTTCGCCATGGCGCCTCCTCCCCGGAACATGTGCGCCGGCGCGGCGACCGGCACAGCCGGGTCCTCCCCGGCGAGCGATGCGTAACGTTCGGTACACTCGACGGGACGGGGGGACGGACATGGAGATCCGGTGGAAGGTGCTCGCGGCCGCGGCGCTGCTCGCGGGCGCGGGGGGAGCGGGCGCGCAGGAGGCGCAGCCGGCGCAGCCGGCCCGCCCGGGCGCGCAGCAGCCCCAGAACCAGGAGCAGGCGCAGCAGCGGCAGGACCAGGCAGAGCAGCAGCAGGACCGGATGAAGCAGCAGCAGGAGCAGGCCGAGAAGCGCCAGCAGGCCGTGAACGAGCAGATCCAGAAGGACCAGGAGCAGACGAGCAAGCTGTTCGAGCAGGCGCAGGACGCCCAGAAGGAGGCGCAGGATCAGCAGAAGAAGGCCGCGTCCGCGCACGAGGACGTGCTGAAGGCCGAGGCGAAGCTCGCCGAGGCGCGGCAGAAGGAGCAGCAGGAGCGCGCCAAGGCCCAAGAGCTCCAGCAGCTCGCGAACCAGGCCGCGCAGCAGGCCAGCGAGGGCGCGAAGCAGGCACAGCAGCGCGCCACGCAGGCGATCGAGCAGCAGGGCCTCGGGGCGGGCGGGGCGTCGGGGCCGTAGGGCCAGTGACCGCTGCTCCCGTTCGTCCTTCGACTCCGCTCAGGACGAACGGGCAAGAGAGTGCTCGTCCTGCGACAGGCTCAGCCCGAGCGGACCCTCCGGCTCAGCACGAGCGCTCCGCCGCCGCGACCACCTTGCCCACGGTCTCCCAGGTCCGCGTCGTGACGTCCTTCCCGAACGTCTTCTCGATGAGCGACATGAACACCGGACCGCGCGGGCTCGGCACGTAGGCGGTGAACACCTCGCCCTCCTGCACGCGCACGATGCGGGCGCCGTCCACCTCGATCGGGAGGTCCGGGACCGCACGCGGTCGCGCGCGGAGGAAGGTGACCACGCGCTTGGCGCCGCGCGGGAGGCGGAGGTCCTCGTACGGATCGGACGCGAGCAGCTCGCGCAGCGCCGCGATCGGGCGCACGATCGCGGGGAACGCCGTGGGGAGGCGCTCCTTCATCGCCGCCTCCGTCCTCCGCTCCAGCGCCGGGAGGGACGCGGCGCGGGCGCTGAACACGACGTTGCCACTCGACAGCACCGTCCGGACGTCGCGGAACCCCGCGTCCGCGAAGGCGCGCGCGAGCGCCGGCATCTTCGCGTTCACGGGGGAGACGCCCCGGAGGAAGGCCGCATATCGCTCCATGCGGAAGGGGTTAGCGCTCGCCCGGGCACGCCGCTACAACGCCCGCATGTCCCCCGTGCGGATCGCCGCCGCGCTCGCGCTCGCCGCCCTCGCCGGAGTCACCCCCGCCGAGCCTGCCGAGACCGAGCCGCCCAACGTCCCCGAGTTCAAGCCAGCCTTCCCCGAGCAGACGCGCGCGCCGAGGGTCTCCACCGGGACGCGCCTCGCGGTGACGCAGGTCGCCGGCGGCCTCGCCCTGCCGTGGGCGCTCGCCTTCCTCCCCGACGGGAGGATGCTCGTCACCGAGAAGCACGAAGGGCGGCTCCAGCTCGTCGGAAAGGACGGCGCGAAGACGGCGGTCTCCGGGATCCCGCGCGTGGACGCGGGCGGACAGGGCGGGCTCCTCGACGTGGCGCTCGCCCCCGACCACGCGCGGACGAGCCTCGTCTACCTGTCGTACTACGAGCCGCGGAAGGGCGGGAACGGGCTGGCGGTGGCGCGCGGCACGCTGGTGCTCGGCAGCCGGCCCCGGCTCGACCAGGTGCAGGTCGTCTTCCGCATGCAGCCGACGCTCGACTCCTCGGCACACGCCGGAGGGCGGATCGTCTTCCGGCCGGACGGGACCCTCTTCGTCACGCTCGGCGACCGCTCGATCCTCGAGGGCCGCCGGCAGGCGCAGGATCCGAAGAGCGACTTCGGCAAGATCGTCCGCATCGCGCCCGACGGCTCGATCCCCGCCGACAACCCCTTCGCCAGGCGCAAGGGCGTGCGCCCGGAGATCTGGACCACCGGCCACCGCAACGTGCTCGGCGCCGCGCTCGACGCGCGGGGCCGGCTCTGGGTGGTGGAGATGGGGCCGCGCGGCGGCGACGAGCTGAACCTCGTGGAGAAGGGCAAGGACTACGGCTGGCCCACGATCGGCTACGGCGAGGAGTACTCCGGCGCCCCGATCCACGCCTCGACGCAGGCGCGCGGCATGGAGCAGCCGATCTACTACTGGGACCCGGTGATCTCGCCGTCGAGCCTCGTCGTGTACACGGGGGAGCTCTTCCCGGAGTGGAAGGGGAGCTTCCTCGTCGGGGGCCTCTCGAGCCGCGCGCTGATCCGGCTCGTCGTCGAGGGGGACCGGGTGGTCGGGGAGGAGCGGCTCCTGAAGGACCTCGGCGATCGGATCCGCGAGGTGGAGCAGGGGCCGGACGGCGCGCTGTACCTCCTGACCGACGATTCGGACGGGAAGCTGCTGCGGCTGGCGCCGGCGTCGTAGGCAAGGACGCCCTGGCTCGACCTCGCCTCGGGCGCGCGCTCGGGCTCGTTCACGGGGCTCGGCCGTTCGATGCCGGTTGTGTATCCTGTTGGGGCCCATGACCCCCGCGTCCCTCGACTCCGTCCGCCAGGTCCTGCCCGCGTGGACGATCTGGCTCCCGCTCGCCGCGCCTCTCGCCGCCCTCCCGATCGCGTACGCGCTCGCTGCGCTCGGCGCGCTCGTCGCGGGCAGCGAGCTCCGCAAGCTGCCTCCGGACGCGCACTGGACGGAGCGGGCGCGGCACGTCACGACCCTCCGCCGGACCCTCCTCCGCATCGCGCCGCTGTCGGTCCTCGCGACCCTGCCGCTCGTGGTGGGCGGGCCGGTGTCGCTGGGGCGCGGCCTCGTCCTCCCGGCCGTGCTCGCCGTCGCGCTCGCCTGCGTGGTCGCGGTCGCCCTCCAGGCCGAGAACCGCTGGGTCCGGAGGGTCCCCGCGGGCGCGCGCGCGCGCAGCTTCCTCGCCCTGCTCCTCGTCGGGTACGCGGGCGTCGTCGCGCCGCTCGCGCTCCTCGCGCTGCGCCCGTTCGCGCCGCAGGTCGAGCTCGGCGCCTGGCTGCTCTCGCTCGCGGCGGTCTCCGCCGTCTTCAGCTTCGGCGGCGGGCTGCTCCTCGCGCGGCTCGTGGG
>JAEYOU010000719.1 GCA_023411405.1 Pseudomonadota bacterium
AGTCCGCGCCGCCCTCGAGCAGCGCCCGCGCCTGCTCCTCGAACGCCTCGGACAGCTCCGCCTCCGAGACGTCGCGCCCCGGCGTCGCGCCCGAGGGTCCGAGGTCGCCCAGCACGAGCGCCCGGTCCCCGGCGATGTCGCGCGCGAGCCGCGCGCCCGCGCGCGACAGCTCCGCGGCACGCCCCGCAGCCACGCCGCGCGCGCGGAGCGCGATCGGGTTGCCGCCGAACGTGTTCGTCACGAGGAGATCGGCGCCCGCGTCGAGGTACGCGCGGTGGACGTGCCGGATCCAGACCGGCTCGTCCACGTTCCAGAGCTCGCCCGGCGTGCCCTGCGGGAGCCCGAGCGCCATGAGCTCGGTGCCCATCGCGCCGTCGAGGACGAGCGGTCGCGCGGCGAGGGCGCGGTCCAGCTTCTCGGTGCAGTCCATGTCCTGTCCTCCATCACGGCGCGTCAGGTCGCCCGGAGCAGCAGCACCGGCACGCGGATCTGGTGCTGCACCCGGTGCGCCGTCGTCCCGAGGAACAGGTCCCCGAGGAACCGGTGCCCGTGCGTGCTCATCGCCACCAGGTCGCACCCCTCTCGCTCCACCCACTTCACGATCTCCGTCGGCGGATCGCCGTAGGCGAGCACGGGCTCCGCGGCGATCCCCTCCGCCGCGAACTCCTGCCGCACCGCCGCGAGGTACGCGGCGTCCTCCGGGATCTCCGGCGTCACCGCCTCCGCGCCGTACGTGCGCGCCGCCCAGCCGTCCGCCACGTGCAGGAGGACGACGCGGCGCGTGCCCGCCGCGCGCGCGAGCCGCTTCACGTGGTCGATGATCGCCCGGTCGGTGGGGCGCGTGTCGAGCGTCACCAGGATGGTCCCGTACATCGCGGGCGCGGTGGCGGAGGCGTCGCTCATGAGCCGGTGATGATACGCCAGGCGTTCGCCAGGGACTCCGGGAGCCCGTAGAGGTCGAGCGCCACGATGAGGACGGCGCTCGTCCAGCCGACCCCGAGGAGGAGCGGCCCGTTCCGCCATTTCCCCATCCGGGCGCGGGAGCTCGTGAAGTGGAGGAGCGGGACGAGCGCGAACGGGAGCTGGAGCGCGAGGACCACCTGGCTGAGGGTCAGGAGGTCGGTGACGCTCGAGTCGCCGCGGACGCCGATGATGACGAGCGCCGGCAGGATCGCCACCGAGCGGGTGATGACCCGGCGGACCCACGGCTGGAGCCGCCAGCGCATGAACCCTTCCATCACCACCTGTCCGGCGAGCGTCCCGGTGATCGTGCTGCTCTGGCCCGCGGCGAGGAGGGCCACCGCGAACAGGATGCTCGCCGCGGCGGTGCCGAGGAGCGGCGCGAGGGTGAGGTAGGCGACGCGGATCCAGTCCACGTCGCCGGTGAGGGGGACGGCCTGGCCCGCGTTCACCACCACCTCCGTCTTGCCGTGGAAGGTGGTGGCCGCGAGCACGAGGATGGCCGCGTTCACGAAGAAGGCGATCGCCAGCGCGACCGCCGAGTCGAAGGTGTTGAGGCGGATGGCGGTGCGGATCGAGGCGTCGTCCTGCTGGAACCGCCGGCTCTGCACGAGCGCGGAGTGCAGGTAGAGGTTGTGCGGCATCACCGTGGCGCCGACGATGCCGATCGCGACGAAGAGCATCCCCTGCTCGCGGAACCCGGGCCGCGCGAGCGCCGCGCCGATCTCGCCGAAGTCCGGGGCGGTGGGGGGGAGGACGAAGATCTCGATGAAGTAGCAGACGCCGATGGTGAGGACGAGCACGAGCACCACCGCCTCGATCGTCCGGACGCCGAACCGCTGGAGCGCCAGCAGCAGGAAGACGTCGGCGGCGGTGATGAGCACGGCCCAGAAGAGCGGGATGTGGAAGAGCAGGTTGATCGCGACGGCGCTGCCCAGCACCTCCGCCAGGTCCGTGGCGCAGATGGCCGACTCGCAGAGGAGCCAGTTGGGCCAGCGCGTCCAGGCGGGGTACCAGTCGCGGCACGCCTGGGCGAGATCCTTGCCGGTGGCCACGCCCAGCCGGGCCGACATCACCTGCACGAAGATCGCCATGAAGCTCGCGAGCGCGACGACCCACAGCAGCTCGTACTTGAACTGCGCGCCGGCCGCGAGGTCCGTGCCCCAGTTCCCCGGATCCATGTAGCCCACGGAGACGAGCAGGGCAGGGCCGACGAAGACGCGCCACTGCGCCCAGAAGCCCGCGTGGGGGGACGGGACCGGGACGGAGGCGTGCATCCCCTCGAGCGACACGGCGGAGCGCGGGTCCGTCGTCGCTCCGTGCGGCGGCGGCGGGGCGCCAGGGGTCGGGTCGCTCGGCTTCATGGCGTGCGGGAGCCAGTTCTAGCCTGGCCACGAGCGAGCGTTCACAGCGGGAGTGAGTGCCCCGATGGGAGTAAATGGGTCGATGTTCCGTTCCGGCAGGCCCATCAGGGTTCCTGGGGAAATTTCGCTCAGGGTGCGCGCGAATACGCACACCCCGAAGGTGAAAACGCCCATTCCGTGGGAACCCGGAGGGCGCGCGTTCACGACGCGTGGTCTCCTCTAGCGGGCCGGGCGGGGGAGGCCCGGGAACTGCCGTACTTCCAGTCAACGGCCGCAGCGCGGCGGAGGGATCGAGCGATGGCGAACTCGTCGAATGGCCTGGGGCGGCGTGAGCTCTTCCGTGGTGCGGCGGTCGCCTCGATCGCCGCGGCGTTCGCTCCCGGGGCGGCGCGCGCGCGCACGACGCCCACGCCGGCGGCGCGGCGCGCGCTGCGCGGGGA
>JAEYOU010000720.1 GCA_023411405.1 Pseudomonadota bacterium
GGTCCACCTGGTCGTCCACCGACACCGAGACGCCAACCTCCTCGAGCGCCGGCCGATCGAGGCTCGTGAGCACCGTCACGGCGAGCACGCGGACGCCGGGCCCGGCGCCCTTCACGGCCGCCTTCACCATCGCCGCGCCGCCGGCGGCGTGCACCGTGAGCAAGCGGGCGCCGGTCGCGGCCGCGCTCCGGGCTGCGCCCTCGACCGTGTTGGGGATGTCGTGGAGCTTCAGATCGAGGAAGACCGGCAGGCCGAGGGCGGCGGCCGCGCGGACGGCGGGCGGGCCCTCGGCGGTGAACAGCTCGAGCCCGACCTTGAGCATGCCCACGTGCGGCGCGACGAGGCGGGCGAACCGCTCCGCCTCGCGCAGCGCCGGGAAGTCGAGCGGGACGCAGATCCGATCGGACGGCTTCATGCTCTCCCCATCTGGATCCGCCCGACCTCGCGGAGCAGCGCGTCCGCCTCGGGCCGGGGCAGGCAGTTCTTCACCTCGAACAGCGCGAAGGCGAGCAGGTCCTCGAGCGCCTCGAGCGCGCGGGCGCGCGCGGCGGCGCCCTGGAACGCGCCGCTGGCCACGACGTTGTCGAGGACCTTCGACACCTCGACGTCGCCGTCCGCGCCGAATCGGACGCCCTCGAACACGACCCGGTTCCGCGCCGGCAGCCGCTCGAAGTAGCTGTTGAGCCGCTCCGACGCGTCGGCGTGGGCCGAGAGGCGCTCGTGCACGCGCTGGAACATCCGCCGGTACGTCTCGAACGGACCCGTCAACCGGAGCGCGGGGGCGTCCTCCGGCGCCGGCTCGGGCGCGGGCGCCGCGGGCCGGGCCGAGGGGACGATCGCCCCCTCGCGCGCGAGCCGGTCGGCCAGCTCGAACGCGAGGAGCTGGCCGAGGCCGGCCTCGAGCGCGACCGACACCAGGTCGCGCGCGCCGTCGAACGCCTCGAGCAGCGCCTGCTCGTCGGGATCGAGCGGGAGCGAGAGGGGCTCGCGCCGGACCCACACGCTCCGGCGCCCGCCGAGCCCGGCCGCGAGCGCGTCGACGCGCTCGACGCGGCGCATGCCCTCGAGCAGGAGGTCGCGGGTGCGCTCGGCGAGCTTCACCGCGTTCCGCTCGTCGGCCGCGCCCTCGAGGAAGGCGAACGTGCCGTCGGTCTCGACGAAGGCGTTGAAGAGGATCTCCTTCACTTGCAGCGAGATGCCCTCGTAGAGCTGACCGCCCGTGAGCACGCCCTCGTCGACGAGGACCTGCCCGAGCGGCCGCCCGCTCCGCACGAGCCGCCCGCACCGCTCGAGGTCCTCCGCCGACACGAGCTCGGCCCGCCGGAGCACGGGGCCGAGCCGGTCGGCGCGGTCCGAGGAGGAGGCGAAGGCGATCTGGCCGTCCCGGAAGTAGATGCTCTTGCGGCGGAGCCGCTCCGGGTCCGGCGCCGCGCTCCTGCGCCCCTCGCCGAACGCCAGGAGGAGGACGCCGGTCTTGAGCGAGGTGAAGACGAACTGGACCACCTCGGCCACGGTGAGCGCCGCGAGCGAGCCCGCGAACCACGCCGCGGGCTCGTCGCCGCGCGCGGGCAGCAGCAGCGCGAACGCGCCCCGCGCCGAGATGAGCTCGCCCTCGCCGCCGCCCGCGAGCCCCAGCGCATCCGCCTCCGCCGCGGGAAGGACGACCTCGCCCTCGGGCCCCGTACCGATCCGGATGCGCATGCGCGACCTACCTCCCTGGCGCCGACGTCCCAGCCTTCACCAGCTCCGCGGCCTTGCGCGGCACCTCGGCGAGCGGCACGAGCTCGACCGCGCCGCCGGCCCGGAGCTTCCACTCCGCGTTGCCGCCGGCGAGCCCCTTCTTGCCGATCGCGATCCGCAGCGGGATGCCCACGAGGTCCGCGTCCTTGAACTTCACGCCGGCCCGCTCGTCGCGGTCGTCGTAGAGCACCTCGACGCCGGCCTCGGCCAGCGCCGCCACGAGCTCGTCCGCCGCCTTCCGGAGCTCCGGCTCGGGCCCGAGCGTCAGGACCGTCGCATGGAAGGGCGCGATCGACATGGGCCACCGGATGCCGTTCTCGTCGTGGTGCAGCTCGATGGCCGCCGCGAGGATCCGCTCGACGCCGATGCCGTAGCTGCCCATCACGATCGGCACCTGGGCCCCGGCGGCGTCGAGGACGGTCGCCTGCATCGACGCGGAGTACTTGGTCCCGAGCTTGAAGATGTGGCCCACCTCGAGCGCCTTGTAGACGTCGAGCACGCCGTCGCAGCGCGGGCAGGCCTCGCCGGCCTTCACGGTGCGGAGCTCGGCGACCGTCGCGCCGTGGGCGAGGAGGTCGCGCTTCACGTCGACGCCCCGGAGGTGGAACCCGTCCTCGTTGGCGCCGGTGACCATGTCCCTCCGCTCGGCGAGCGAGGGATCGACGAACACCTTCGCCTTCGTGAAGCGGACCGCGCCGAGCGATCCTGCGTTCGCGCCCATGAGCGGCGGGATCTCCGCCGCGTGCGCCGGCCGGACGACGGCGGCGCCGGTCGCGGTCAGGAGCTTCGCCTCGTTGAGCTCCTGGTCGCCGCGCACCACCGCGACGACGGGCCTGTCGTCGGCGACGTAGACGAGGGTCTTGAGCTGCCGGCGCGCCGGCACCGAGAACGGCGCCTTCTCGAGCGCCTCGATGGTGACGACGCCGGGGGTCGGGAACTTCTCCGGCGCGGCGAGGCCCGGGCCGTCCGCCTCGGGCGCGAGCCGCGAGGTGGCCGTCTCGGTGTTGGCGGCGTAGCGGCACCTCGGGCACGCGGCGACGAGATCCTCGCCCGCGTCGGTCCGGACCATGAACTCCGACGACTCGCTCCCGCCCATGGAGCCCGAGTGTGCCTGCACCGCGACGAACTCGAGCCCGCACCGCGAGAAGATCCGCTCGTACGCCTTCCGCTGGTCCTCGTAGCGGGCGTCGAGGCCGGCGCGGTCCACGTCGAAGGAGTACGCGTCCTTCATCGTGAACTGGCGGACGCGCAGGAGGCCGGACTTCGGGCGGGGCTCGTCGCGGAACTTGGTCTGGATCTGGTACCAGACCTGCGGGAGCTGGCGGTAGCTGCGCAGCTCGGCGCGCGCGATGGCGGTGAAGATCTCCTCGTGCGTCATCCCCAGGCAGTAGTCGCCGCCCTTGCGGTCCTTCAGGCGGAACATGTTCTCGCCCATCACCTGCCAGCGGCCCGACTCCTTCCAGATCTCCGCCGGGTGGAGGGCGGGGAGGAAGAACTCCTGGCCGCCGATGGCGTCCATCTCCTCGCGGACGACGGCCTCGATCTTGTTGAGCGAGCGCTTGGCGAGCGGGAGGTAGTCGTAGATCCCCGCGCCGAGCTGGCGGATGAAGCCGGCGCGGACGAGCAGCTTGTGGCTCGCGACCTGGGCGTCGGCGGGCGCCTCCTTGAGCGTGGGGATGAAGGCCTGGCTGGAGCGGACGATGCGCATGGTCGTGGCTTATACCATTCGACCCAGCGCCTGCGCTCGCCGCTTTCAGCCGGGCAGGAGCCCCGCGACCTCGCCCGCCCCGACGCGCGCGGGGGTCCGGGCGACGCGCGCGAGCGCGAAGCCGGCGACGAGGTCCCGCG
>JAEYOU010000516.1 GCA_023411405.1 Pseudomonadota bacterium
ACGTCGACCAGCGTCGGCTCGGCGGGCGCGCGCGCCGGGGCCGGGCGCGCGGGGACGCGCTCCGGCGGCCAGGTCTGCGGCTCCGCGTCACCGGCTGCGGGCCGGGCCCTCACCGTGTTCGGCGTCCCCTGGGGCGGAAGGCCCGGAGGGCCCTCCCGGTCATGCGAGCCGTTCAGGCTTCCTCGCGCCATGTCGTTCACCTCGTCCGTCCCCGGCGCTGCCTGCTCGCGCGCCCTCGCGGCGAGGCGGGCACCGCCACCACTGCCTCTTCGCGCCTCGCCGCGCGCGCCCTGCGCCGGAGCGGATCGAGCCCTGCCTCGAGCCTCCCACGAGCGCCCGAACGATCACGCACCGCGCGGACAATCCTGCGCACGCCTCCTCGAGCGGACCGCTCCCCGGGCGAATGGTCCAGGGTTCCCCTCCCGCCGCGGGCGACCCCTCACGCCGCGCACAGGAGGCGCTCGTAGAGCCCGGCGACGCGCCTCGCCCAGCCCTCGATCGTGAACTGCTCCTCCACGATCCGGCGGCTCTCGGCGACCCGGCGGGCGCGCTCGACGCCGCTCCAGCCGGTGACCGCCTCGAGGGCGCGCCGGAACCCCTCGACGGTGCCGTCGCGGAAGAACGCGACGGCGGGGAGCGCCTCGGCGAACTCCATGCCGGGGATCGCGCTCGTCACCACGGGGACGCCCGCGGCGACCGCCTCGAGCACCGAGTAGGGCAGCCCTTCGGAGCGGCTCGGCGAGAGGAACACGTCGCAGGCGGCGAGGAGGTTCGTGACGACGGGATCCGGCTCGCACAGCGAGAGCCACGGGGGCGGCGGCCCTCCGCAGAGCTCGTTCACGTAGTCGCGCATCGCGCGCTCGCCGACCAGGGCGAGACGCACCCTCGCCCCGCCGCGCACGAGCTGCGCCACCGCCGCCACCGCCCGGTCGACCCCCTTGCGGTGCGGCGCCCACCCGTACTGGAGCAGGAGCGGCTCGTCCGGCGCCGCCCCGATCGCGCGCCGCACCTCGTCCCGCGTCCGCTCCACGCGGCGCAGCCGCGCGAGATCGACGCCGTTCGGGATCACGACGGCGCGGTTCACGAGGAGCCCCCGCGCGGCCAGCGCGTCGAAGCCGCCCTGCGACACGACCGCGACGTGGACGGTGCGCCCCATGAGGCGGAGCTTCACGGCGTCCTTGAGCGGCCGGCTCCACTGCCGCGGGACGCTCGTCGGCGAGTGCTGGTGCCAGACGAGGCGCAGGCGCCGACCGCGCGCCGCCATCCAGAGCTGGGCGAGCCACGCGGCGACGTCCCACCCCCAGAAATGGCAGTGGACGAGGTCCACCCGCTCCTCCTCGACGATCCGGAGCACGGTCTCTGCCCGCTTCAGCGGCGACCCGGCGGTCGAGACGAGGCGGACCGGGGCCGTCGCCTCCCGCTCGACCTCGGCGAGCCACGGGCGGCCGCGCGCGCAATCGGAGAACGCGAGGACCTGGCGCCAGCCCTTCTCGCCGAGGGTGCGCCCGAGCGTGGTGAGCGCGGGCACGAAGTTGCCCGCGTAGGGTCCACCGTAGTCCGCGACCTGGAGGATGGAGAACTGGGCCACGGCGCCGCCTCCCTTGCCGTCGCCGCCGAAGCTGCGTACGCGGACGGGCGAACGCCCGTCCCCGCTTGGACGATCGCGGCGGCCCACCCGCAGTGAGCGACGGTCAGCGCCGCGCGGTCCCGTCCGAGCGGGGCGGCGCGGCGACGTTGCCGGAGACGACCGACGTCGTGTCGCGCGCGCAGACCTGCACGACGTCGTAACGCGCCTCGCGCCCGTCGAAGGTCCCGTTCTCCCAGACGTGGTTGTTCCGCACGGTGACGTGGTGGGTGGCGAGCCCGCAGCCCGGAGGCGACCCCCACTTGCCCGCGAGGGTGATGCCGTACCACGCGTTGTGGTGGACGTTGCAGCCCTCCACGAGCGTGTGCGAGGCGTCGTTCGTGAACAGCTGGATGTCGCCGTTCGCGGGGGCGCCGTTCCTGCGCACGAACGGGCCGGGGCCGGTGTCCTTCCAGCCGGCGAACGGGTTCACGCCGTTGTGGTCCACCTCCACGCCGCGGATGACGTTGTCGCCGCGCCACCCGCCGAACCGATCCGAGGCGGGGTTCTCGATCTGGATCCCCTGGATGTTGTGGTGGACGCGCCCTCCGACGATCTCGTTGTGCTGCGCGTGGAGGTAGATGCCGTGATCGTGATCGTACGAGGCGGGGTTGGCCCCGTTCTCGTAGACCTCGAGGTCCTCGTACCTGCCGCGGTAGGTGTACGCGGCGATGCCGCCGTTCGAGTGGCCGTGGCGCACCTTGGAGCGCCGGAGCGTCACGTGGGCGCAGTACGTGGAGGGCGGGTCGGTGTTGCCGGTCTTCGGGTCCACCCGGAAGACGTCCCCGGTCTGGTTCCGGCCGTCGAGGACGAGGCCCTCGAAGACGAGGTGCGAGCAGTGGGCCGCGTCCACCTGGACGCGACCCGGCGCGCCCGAGCGCGCCGCCAGCAGGACGACGTTCCGCCCCCGGCGCGGCTCGAGGATCACGCTCTCGCCGGGGTGCGCACGGATCGTGATCGGCCGGCCGCGCTCGCCCGCCCAGTTCCGGCCACCCTCGGTCCAGTGGAGCGGGCTGCACCACTGGGTCCCGTTCACGCACCGTGAGACCTCCGTCCAGCAGGCGCCGCCCTGATCGCCGTCCCGCGCGCAGGGGCGGTTCGTGTCGGGCGAGGGGCTCCCCCGGAGGACGAGGGTGTCGCCCGGGCGGAGGCGCGCCACCGCGTGCGCGAGGGTCCGCCACGGCGCCTCGGCGGTCCCCGCGGCGGAGTCCGAGCCACGATGGGCGACCGTGTACGTCCGCCCGCGGGAGGAGGCCGCGTCCGGCTGCGCGCCGGAGAGGGCCAGGGCGGCGAGGAGGAGGAGCCGGTGCACCGCGAGACGCTACGGCCGGCGCGGGCGGGCGGCGAGGCTCACGAAGGACCGCGGCCCCGGGCGCGGCGCGCCCGGGGCCGGTGCTCACCACCCGCGTGGACGGCGCCTCAGCGGGGCGTGCTCACGTTGCCCTTGCACGAGGGGGCGGAGCCGGAGCGGACCCAGATCGACGGCCCGCAGCCGCCGACGTCGTTCGAGTTCGCGTTGCCCCAGATGGCGTTGTTCTCGATGGTGACCCCGGTCACGAGGGTCGTGCTCCAGCCGGCGCCCACGTTGATGGCGTTCTGGTCGTTGTCGTGGATCCGGCAGTTCCGCACGGACGCGTTCTTGCCCTGGTGCTCGAGGAGCAGGATGTGCCCCGTCGAGCCGTTGCGCGAGACGCCGTTCCACGGGTTGTACCCGTTGTTGTCGATCTCGACGTCCTCGATGAGGAGGTGGCCCGGCTCCTGCCGGCCCACCGCCTCCGTCTGGATCCCGTGCAGGTTGTGGTGGATGCGGCCGCCGATGATCCGGTTGTACTGCCCCTGCGTGTAGATGGCGTGGTCGCGGTCCGCCTGCGTGCCGTTCGAGCCCGTCTGGTAGATCTCGTTGTTCAGGAAGTCCCAGCGGTACGTGTAGGCCTGGATGCCGCCCGTGGACCGGCCGTGGCGGATCACGCTGTTCTTGATCGCCCCGTTCGAGCACATCGTGGTGACCGGGTCGGTGATGGTGCTCGTGGCGGGGAGGATCCAGACGACCTGGTTCGTCTGGTTGCGGCCGTCGAGGATGAGGCCGTCGAGGATCACCCACGAGCAGTGCGCGTTGCCCGCCTGCCCCGCCGCCTGGCCGCCGCCGGTCTTCGGCTCCATCTGCACGACGCTCGTCCCGCGCGACGGCTCGATGATGACGGTCTCCCCCGGGTAGGAGGCGATGGTGATCGGCTTCCCCTGCGTGCCGGCGAAGTGCGTGCTGCCCGACGTCCAGTGGATCGGGCTGCACGTGGTGCCCCGGCAGCTCTCGGTCTCGGTCCAGCACGCGCCGCCCTGCGCGCCGTTGCCGCTGCACGCCGTGTCGGTGTCGCGCGAGGTGGAGCCGCGGATGTACAGGGTGTCGCCCGGGCGGAGCCGGTTCATCGCGTACGCGAGGGTGCGCCACGGCGCGGAGATCGTGCCCGGGTTCGAGTCGCTGCCGCCGTGCGCGACGAAGTAGGCGGGGGTGGCCAGCGTCGGGCCCGCGGGCGGCGGATCCTCCCCGGGATCCTCCTCGGGCGGCTCCGCGACCGTCACCCGCGCCGCGGCGGACTTCGAGGGATCCGCGACGCTCGTCGCGACGACGGTGGCGACCCCGGGCGTCGACGGCGCGGTGTAGCGCCCGTCCGCGTCGACCGTGCCTCCCCCCTCCGCGATGGACCACGTCACGCGCTTGTCGAGCGTGCCGCTCACGGCGGCGCTCAGCGCGACCGTCTCGCCCGGGACGACGGTGGTCGTCTCGGGAGAGACGGCGACGTGCACCTTGCGCGTCACGCGGACCGTCGCCGCACGAGTGAGGGAGGGCGCGCTCAGGGTCGCGACCACCGTGTAGGTGCCTTCCGCGTCGGGGGCCGTGTAGGTGCCGGACGCGTCGATCGTGCCGCCGTCCGGCTCGGCGACCGACCACGCGACCGCCTGCTCCGGCACGCCCTCGAGCAACGCGACGAACTGGCCGGTCTCCGTGGGAGCGAGGTCGAGCTCCTCGGGGGAGATCGAGAGCCCGGCGGGCGTGTCCGTCGCGGAGGAGCAGGCGAGGATGATGGTGGTGGCCGCCAGCGCGGCCCAGGCGTTTCGCAGAGTCTTCATCACGTCGTCGAAGCCTTTCTGTCGGGGATGGCCCCGGGGGCTGCAGCGGCGCTCTTCGGGGCACGAGAGGGCGGGCCCGAGGCCCAGGAGGACCGGCGACCGCCCCTGCTACCGGCAACGGGAGGTCGCCGGGCTTCATTCCCGGATGGGGCCTCTGCGTTCCAGGCGAGCGAGGACGCCTCGCGCGCTCGCCCGGCCGGCGGGCGCACGGCCGGGCGGGCGGGGCT
>JAEYOU010000050.1 GCA_023411405.1 Pseudomonadota bacterium
TTCGGCGGCTCGCTCGACGACCTCCGCGCCGTCCGGGCGGCGGTGGACGTGCCGCTGCTCCGCAAGGACTTCGTCGTCGATCGCTACCAGCTCCTCGAGGCGCGCGCCGCCGGGGCCGACGCGGCGCTGCTCATCGTGGCGGCGCTCCCGCCGGACCCGCTCCGGCGGCTGCTCGAGGCGTGCGCCGAGCTGGGGCTCGCGGCGCTGGTCGAGGTGCACGACGCCGCCGAGGCCGAGGTCGCGCTCCGGGCCGGGGCGCGGATCGTGGGGGTGAACAACCGCGATCTCCGCTCGTTCGTCGTGGACCTCGCGACCTCGGAGCGGGTCCTGCCCATGCTCCCCGCGGACGTCCGCGGCGTCGCCGAGAGCGGGGTGAAGACCCCCGCCGACGCGGCGCGCCTGCGCCGCGCGGGGGCCTCGAACCTGCTCGTGGGCGAGGCGCTCGTGCGGGCCGAGGATCCGGGGCGGCTGCTGCGGGAGCTGTGCGGAGCGCTCCCGTGACGGTGCTGGTCAAGATCTGCGGCATCACGCGGGTCGAGGACGCGCTCGCCGCCGCGCGGCTCGGGGCCGACTGGATCGGCTTCAACTTCTGGCCGCGCTCGCGGCGCTACATCGCCCCGCGCGCCGCGGCGGAGCTCATCGCCGCCCTGCCGCCGTCGGTCGTCCCCGCGGGCGTGTTCGTGGATCCCTCGGAGGCCGAGCTCGCCGAGGCCGTGCGCGCGTCCGGCGTGCGCGTCGTCCAGCTCCACGGCGACGAGCCGCCCGAGCTGTGCGCCGCGGCGCCCGTCCCGGTGGTGAAGGGCATCCGGGTCCGCGACTCGCACTCGCTCGCCCAGCTGGCGACCTACGAGGTCGCGGGGTTCCTGCTCGACTCCGCCACCCCGGGCTACGGCGGGAGCGGCACGCCCTTCGACTGGGCGCTCGCGGCCGAGGCCGCCGCCTCCGTGCCGATCTGGCTCGCGGGCGGGCTCACGCCGGAGAACGTGGGAGAGGCGGTGCAGCGGGTCCGCCCGCGCGGCGTGGACGTGGCGAGCGGCGTCGAGTCGGCGCCGGGGGTGAAGGACCTCGCGAAGATGGAGGCGTTCGTCCGGAACGCGAAGGCGGCGGGATAGCGATGGGGGAAGCTCCCGGCGCTCGGGCACGGGCTCGGGAAGAGCGACGGGAACGCGGAGAAAGGAACGGATCGTGACGAGCGTGGCGCTCCCCGACGAACGGGGAAGGTTCGGAGAATACGGCGGGCGGTTCGTGCCGGAGACCTTGGTCCCGGCCCTCGACGAGCTCGCGGAGGCCTGGCGCGCGGCGCGCGCGGACCCGTCCTTCCAGGCCGAGCTCGACGAGCTGCTCGCCCGCTACGCCGGGCGCGAGACGCCGGTGACCGAGGCGCGCCGGATGAGCGCCGACGTGGGCGGGTGCCGCGTGCTCCTCAAGCGCGAGGACCTCTGCCACACGGGCTCGCACAAGCTCAACAACACGCTCGGCCAGGTCCTGCTCGCGAAGCGGATGGGCAAGAAGCGGATCATCGCCGAGACCGGGGCCGGGCAGCACGGCGTGGCGACGGCGACGGTCGCCGCCCTGTTCGGCCTCCCGTGCGAGGTGTACCAGGGCGCGGTCGACGTGCAGCGCCAGGCGCTCAACGTCTTCCGGATGCAGCTCCTGGGCGCGCGGGTCATCCCGGTCGAGTCCGGCTCGCGCACGCTCAAGGACGCGATGAACGAGGCGCTGCGCGACTGGGTCACAAACGTCCGCGACACCTACTACATCATCGGCTCGGTCGCCGGGCCGCACCCGTACCCGGCGCTGGTGCGGGAGTTCCAGTCTGTGATCGGGCGCGAGGCGCGCCGGCAGGTGCAGGAGCACGCGGGCCGGCTGCCGGACGCGGTGGTCGCCTGCGTCGGGGGCGGCTCCAACGCGATGGGCATCTTCAGCGCGTTCGTCGGGGACGAGCAGGTGAAGCTCGTCGCCGCCGAGGCCGCGGGCCACGGGCTCTCCACGGGGCGCCACGGCGCCTCGCTGATGAAGGGGACGCCGGGCGTGCTCCACGGCTCGCGCAGCTACGTGCTCCAGGACGCCGACGGCCAGATCGCGGAGGCCCACTCGATCAGCGCCGGCCTCGACTACCCCGGCGTCGGGCCCGAGCTCTCCTGGCTGAAGGACCGCGGGCGGCTCACCCTCGCGCCGCAGACCGACGCGGAGGCGCTCGACTCGTTCCAGTACCTCGCGCGGCTGGAGGGGATCATCCCCGCGCTCGAGAGCGCCCACGCCGTCTCCGCCGCCCGCAAGCTCGCGCGCGAGCTCGGGCCGAAGGGCCTGATCCTCGTGAACGTCTCCGGCCGCGGCGACAAGGACGTCGAGCAGGTCCGGGCCATGCTCTCCCGCCCCGAGAAGCGTCAACCCCCCCGTGCCCGTACCCGAGGCAAGAAGGGGAGCCGCTCGTGAACAAGACCGCTCGCGCCACCGCCTCCGCGCCCGCCGTGGATCGCCTCCAGACCGCCTTCGACCGCTGCCGGGCCGCCGGCGAGTCGGCGCTCGTCACCTACGTCATGGGCGGCGACCCCGATCCCGCCACCTCGCTCGCCATGGCGCTCGCCTGCGTCGCCGGGGGCGCCGACGTCCTCGAGCTGGGCGTCCCGTTCTCCGATCCGATCGCCGACGGTCCGACGATCCAGGCAGCGGCGCAGCGCGCGCTCGCCCGGAGGACGACGCTCGACGACGTGCTCGACATCGCGGCGAAGGTCCGGGCGCGCTCGCAGATCCCGATCGCGCTCATGGGCTACCTGAACCCGATGATCGCCCGGGGCGTCGACCGGCTCGTGGCCCGCTGCAAGGCGGCGGGCGTGGACGCGCTCATCGTGCCCGACCTCCTGCCGGAGGAGGCGGGCGAGCTCGCCGCCGCGGCGGCCGGCGCGGGCGTGAAGCTCGTGTACCTGCTCGCGCCCACCTCGAACCCGGTCCGCGTCGAGGCCGCCGCGCGCGCCGCGACGGGCTTCCTCTACTACGTCTCCGTCACCGGGGTCACCGGCGCCCGCGCCTCCGTGCCGGCCGAGATCGGTCCCCTGGTGGCGGCGGTCCGGAAGGCGACGCCGCTGCCGGTCGTGATCGGCTTCGGGGTCTCGTCCCCCGCGCAGGCGAAGGCGCTCGGCCCGCTCGCCGACGGCGTCGTGGTCGGGAGCGCCATCGTGAGCCGGATCGCCGAGGGCGGGACGCGGGCGGTCCGGGCCGAGCGCGTGACGCGGTTCGTCCGGTCGCTCAAGCGCGCGCTGCGGTGAGCTCCGCCGGGACCGCGGGTGGCCTGGCCGATCAGGCCACGCCGCCCGCGGGGTGCGTCATGTAGACGTTCCCGTCCTCCCGCCGCACGCGAGGGTGCGAGAGCCAGTTGCAGCGCGCGCAGTACGACACCGCCGTGGCGGCCGTGAACCGGACGGCGAGGTCGCCGCCGCACAGGATGCAGCCACCCGGGATCGCCACGTCGTGGCGCTCCTCCTCGGCCGCGTTCTCGTGATGGAGCTTCACACCCATCAGGTAAGACAGGTTGCACTCGCGTCAAGGGCACACCAGCCCCGACCGGGGCAACCGGAGGGGATGGGCCTCGTTCGGTACCCGACCCGGGGTGGAACGGCGAGGGGTGGACGGGGTGGGTCCCTGCGCGCGGGGCCGCTCGGCCTCAGGCGATCGGCCGGCCGATCGCCCCCGCGATCACCCGCACCTGCCGCATCAGCTCGTCGAACTCCGCGGGCGTGAGCGACTGGTGGCCGTCGGAGAGCGCCTTCTCCGGGCACGGGTGCACCTCGACGATGATGCCGTCGGCGCCGGCCGCCACCCCTGCGCGCGCGATCGCCGGGACGTGGGCCCGCAGCCCGATCCCGTGCGAGGGGTCCACGATGACGGGGAGGTGCGTGAGGGCCTTCAGCACGGGGACGGCGTTGATGTCGAAGGTGTTGCGCGTCATCGTCTCGAACGTCCGGATGCCGCGCTCGCAGAACGCCACCCGGTGGTTGCCCTTCGAGACGATGTACTCGGCGGCCATGAGCCACTCCTTGATCGTCGCGGAGAGGCCGCGCTTGAGCAGGATGGGCTTCTCGATCGCGCCGAGGCGCTCGAGGAGCGAGTAGTTCTGCATGTTGCGCGCGCCGACCTGGAGCACGTCGGCGTACTCCGCCACCATGGCCAGGGTGTCGGTGTCCTTCACCTCGGTGACGACCTTGAGGCCGGTCTTCTCGCGCGCCAGGGCGAGGAGCTTCAGCCCCTCCTCGCGGAGCCCCTGGAACTCGTACGGGCTCGTGCGCGGCTTGAAGGCGCCGCCCCGGAGGAACCGCGCGCCCGCACGCTTCACCGCCTCGGCCGCCTCCAGGATCTGGTCCTTCGACTCGACCGAGCAGGGGCCGGCCATGATGGTGAGGGCCTTGCCGCCGAGCGGCACCCCGCCCACGTCCAGGATCGTGTCCTCCTCCTTCACCTCGCGTGAGACGAGCTTGAAGGGCTGCGACACCCGGAGGGCCTCGGCCACGCCCGGCATGGTGCCGAACAGATCCTCGGGCACGAGCCCGGTCGTGTGGCCGATGACGGCGACGACGCGCCGCTCGGTGCCGACGATGGGGTGCGGCGTGAGCCCGAGCGCCCGGATCTTCTCCACGACCGCGTCGAACTCCGCGGGGGTGGCGTGGGGCTTCATCGCGATGAACATGGGGGCGGCCTCCTCTCGTACCGGAACCGGCGACTCTAGCACGGGGTTGCGCTAAGTTGCTCCGCCGTGCGGACGCGAAGAGGAGGGAGACTCTCGCCCGGATGCCGGCCCGCCGCGGCGCTCGTGGGGATCCTCGCCGCGGCGCTCGCGGGCTGCCCGTCCAACCGCGAGTACACCGATCCGGACGCGCTCGTGGTGGCGACGTACGCGACGTTCACCGAGCAGACCGTGGCGCTCCTGTCCGGGTGGCGGGCCCGGAACCCGGAGAAGAAGGTCGCGTTCGTGTCCCTGCAGCCCGCCGACTTCCAGCAGGCGCTGTACCCGCGGCTCTTGACCGGGGCGCACGTGCCGGACGTGCTCTTCGTGGACGCGGCGTACCTGGCCCGGTTCGGCGCGGGCGACCTGCTCGAGGAGCTCTCCGGGCCCGAGACGGCGGCCGCCGTGCGCGACCTGCCCCCGGGCGCCGTCGCGCAGGGCACGGTGAGCGGCAGGCTGGTGGGGGTCGCGGCCGAGCTCGCGCCCGTGGCGCTCTTCTACCGGAAGGACGTGCTCGAGCGCGCCGGCGTGGGACGCGCGGAGCTCACGGCGTCCTGGGAGTCCTTCGTCGCCGCGTGCGGGAAGCTCCGGGCCGCAGGGGGGTTCTGCCTCTCCTCGGAGGCGGAGCTCCTCGAGTGGGCGCTGCGCGCCGGGCTCCCGAGCGGCGCGTCGCCGTACGTCTCGGCGGACGGCACGCCGTACCCCGACGGCGTTCGCGTGACCCGCGCCCTCGAGCTGGCG
>JAEYOU010000085.1 GCA_023411405.1 Pseudomonadota bacterium
GGCCAGCGTCTCGACGTTGTTGATGATCGTCGGGCGGCCGCGCAGGCCGGATTGCGCCGGGAATGGGGGCTTGGGGGCCGGCATGCCGCGGAAGCCTTCGATGCTGGCGATCATGGCGGTTTCTTCGCCGCACACGAACGCGCCCGCGCCTTCCATTACTTCACAGCGGAACCGTTTGCCGCTGTCAAAAACGTTATCGCCCAGGATGCCTTCGGCGGCGGCGTCTTCGACGGCCTTCCGCACCCGGTTCACTGCGAGCGGATACTCGGCACGGACGTAGATGTAGCCCTTGTCGGCGCCGATCGCGCGGCCGGCAATCATCAGGCCTTCGATGACCGCGTGAGGGTTGCCCTCCATGACGCTGCGATCCATGAACGCGCCGGGATCGCCCTCGTCCCCGTTGCATATGACGTACTTCTTCGCGGAGTTCTGAACGCGGGCGAGTTCCCACTTGCGGCCGGTAGGGAAGCCGCCGCCGCCGCGCCCGCGCAGTCCGGATTCGAGCACGAGCTTGCAGATCTCCTCGGGCTGCATCTCGACGAAGGCGCGCCGTGCGGCTACATAGCCGCCGTGCTCAATGTACTCGGGAAGGCTTTCGGGGTCGAGGTGACCGCAGCCTTCGAGGACATAACGAGTCTGGCGCGTATAGAACGGGATGTCATCGGTTCCCATGCAGCGGCGCTTCGTGGCGGGATCGACGTAGAGGAGGCGCTCTACAGGCTGACCGTTATCGATCGTGGTTTCGACGATCTCGGGTACGTCCTCGGTCTTCACCCGTGTGTAGAGGATGTTCTCCGGGAGAACTGTAACGAGCGGACCCATCTGACAGAAGCCCTGGCACCCGCTCTTGCCGACCACTGCGTGGGCGCATCCGGAAGCCTCCACCCCATCCGGTCCGAGGGCTTTCCTGAAGGCGTGATACACCTTCCACGCGCCATTTGCGGCGCACCCGGTCCCGGCGCAGATCGTGACCTTGCGGGCGGCCTTCACCGGCCCGAACGTTTGCGGCTGGTCAAGGATGCCGGCGCTCATTGGGCCTCCTTTGCGACGGCGGCTTCCCGTTCCGCAATCTCATCGACCAGCGCCACAGCGCCATCCGGCGTCATGAGCCCGTGTACTTCCTCGTTGACCACGACTACCGGCGCAAGCCCGCACGCTCCGAGGCAGGCCACCGTTTCGACGGTGAACATCAGGTCCGGCGTGGTCGAGCGCTTATCGTCGAGGCCGAGCCGCTTGCGCAGAGCGTCGAGGATCGGCATGGAGCGCTTCACGTGACACGCGGTGCCGTCGCAAAGCCGGATGACGTACTTCCCCTTCGGCGCGAGCGCGAAGTGGGCGTAGAAGGTCGCGACGCCGAAAACGCGCGATGGGGGCACGTCGAGGCTGGTAGCGATATAGGTGAGCACCTCTTCGGGAAGATAGCGGTACTCCTCCTGCACAGCTTGCAGGATGGGGATGAGCCGGGAAGGCTGGCGTCCCTGGCGGTCCAGGACGGCGCAGACCTTTTCAAAGCGGCCTGCTGCCGCCATCGGAGGCGGGGTTTGTGGCGCTGTCATTTTAATCTTCTTTTCGATCTTCGATTTCCGACTGCAGTTGCCGGTTGAGCTTGAACGAGAGCGCGGAGAGCGACGCATAGAGACTCTCGTTCTGAACGATCACGTGCGGAGGCACGCGCAGCGAGACCGGCGCGAAATTCCAGATGGCGCGGATGCCGCCCTCTACCATGAGGTGAGCGACGCTTTGGGCGACGGAAGCGGGCGTCGTGATGATGCCGAGGTGAATGTGCATTCGCTCGGCAAGGTTGGCGAGCTTCGAAAGCGGCAGAACGTGCTTGCCGTGGACCTGCTTTCCTACCTTCAGGGGGTCGATGTCGAAGGCCGCGACGATGTTGAGTCCGATGCGGCGGAAGCCTTCGCTGTACCCGAGAAGTGCGGAACCGAGGTTGCCGGCGCCCGCGATGAAGGCGTCCCGCGTGTTGTTCCAGCCGAGGAGGTCCTCGATGGCGCGCATGACGTCGCTCACGACGTAACCCACTTTCGGCTTGCCGGTGATCTCGGTGGTCTCGAGATCCTTGCGGATCTGCGTGGGATCAAGCGACAGTTCGGCGCCGATCTGGCTGCAAGAGACGGACTTGACGCCCTTCTCGGCCAGTTCGGCCAGGTAGTGGTGATACCTGGGTAAACGGCGCAGTGTGGGTTCCGCGATCACCCTCGGCTTGTCGGGATCCACATTAATCTCCATTCAGAGAAATATTTCTCGATACCTCCGAAGCGATAGCGCCTGCGCCAAACCCGTGCCGCGGGATGCGCGCAGGCGCAAATCGCCAGGAGTGGGAGCAACAGAGTGGTTTGTAGCCGGTGCGCGTTGGAATCGGACCATTGCGCGCCGCAGGCCGGCAGTTACTGCCGCCGGCCGCCCTTCTGCGCCCGAGAAACGTCAAGCATCTCCGATCAGAGGAGCATCAGTCCCTAATAGAGAAATGTTTCTCGATTCAATTCTAGGTTAACAGGTCTGAAATTGTCAATTTGCTTGCCTACTCGAAATCCCACGTTCGAAAGACATGCTGGTGGTCTTCCATGACAATGCGTTTGCCGCGGAAGCGGA
>JAEYOU010000150.1 GCA_023411405.1 Pseudomonadota bacterium
GCGTGAGCACGCGGTAGTGGCGGGCGCGCGCGACCGCCGGGATGCCGGCGCCGGCGAGGGCGGCGAGCGCCGCATCGACCGCGTACGCGCGCTGGAACGGGTAGGCCGAGACGAGCGGGCCGTGGAGCGCGCGGGCGCGGACCTCCGCCGAGAGGTCGAGGATGGTGGCGACGGGCACCGCGAGCGCCACGAGGCTCTTCGCCTGGAAGGCAAGGACTCCGGCCCCGCCGGCGAGCAGCGGCACGGCCGCGATCCCCGCGATCAGGAGGAGCGAGGCCCGGTGCGCGCGCGACACGGCCGCATCCACGGACGCGGCGTGCGGGCCGGAGAGGCCGGCCGCCGCCCAGGCAGCGGCGACCCGCCGTCGGTCCGCGAACCACCGCGAGAAGAGGATCGCGAGCGCGACGGCCACTGCGGCCTGCCCGGGCGCTGCGTATCGTTCGTGCAGGTCCGTGAGCGTGCGCAAGCTCCAGGACGAGGCGATCACGCCCGCGAACAGCAGCCACAGCGACGCCGCGGACGAGAGCGGGACGAGGCCGCAGGTCGGCACGGGGATCCGCACCCCCTCGCCGCGCCTGCCGCGCAGCGCCGCGAGGACGACCGCGACGACCGCGATGTGGATCGCGAGCGACGCGAGCGAGATGCGCCCGGTGCCGAGCACCCGCCCGGCGAGGCCGAGCAGCGCGTCCCCGCCCAGCAGCACCGCGAACCCGTTGCCGATCCCGGTGCGGGAGATCGCCACCGCGAGAAGGCCGGCGAGCGCGGAGCCGGCGACCAGCGTCAGCGCGACCCCCCCGCTCTCCGCGAGGTCGCCGGAGAACAGCGGCGCTCCGAACGCGCCCATGGCGCCCTGCAGCCAGAACGTGAAGGCCGCCGCCTGGAGCGCGGCGAAGCCCGCCCCCAAGAGCCACGCTGCCCGCGTGAGGGCCGCGCGCTGGGCGTGCGAGCCGTGGCGCAGGACCCGGAGGCTGGGCCAGGCGAGCGCCGCGAGCTCCACGACGAGGAACGCGCTCACGAACGGCGTGAGCCCGACGCTGCGGACGCTCGGGGTCTCCGCCGGCGGCGGCAGGCTCCCTGCCACGCCGGGCAGCGGCACGCGCGCGAGCAGCCAGTACGCGACGACGAGCGCCGCCGTGATCGCGCCCCGGCGCGCGAGGTCCATGCGGGCGTTCGGAACGGCTGCGGTGTCCGCCACGGCTCCCCCTCGGCCCGCCGATCCTCCCAGATGCCGCGCGCCCCCACAACGACGAAGCGCGGAGCCGCAGGTACCGCTCACCCTTCGACAGGCTCAGGGTGAGCGGCCGCAATCGCGCGCGGCGTGGAGCGAGCGGCCTTACCCCATGACCGCGACGATCTTCGACCCTTCCCGGAGCAGCTCCGGCGGGACCACGTCGCCCTTCACCGGGGCGCCGTCGACCGTGAGGCTCTTGAGGCCCCGGCAGACGCCGGACGGGTTCTGGACCTCGATCGACACGTTCTTGCCGCGGAAGTGGCGCTTCATCTTGAAGCCCGGCCACTTCCTCGGGATGCACGGGTCGATCCGGAGGCCCTCGACCTCGGGCCGGATGCCCAGGATCCAGTGCGTGGCGCTGTAGTAGCTCCACGAGGCGGTGCCGGACAGCCAGGGCACGCGGGCCTTGCCGAAGTTCCGGTTGGTCTTGGAGTAGGTGTTCTGGCAGTGAACGTACGGCTCGATCTCGCGGAGCTCCGCGCGGTCGTTGTAGGCAGACGGCATGTAGGACCGGTAGTACTCGTACGCCTGGTCGCCGTCGCCGTGCAGCACCTCGGCCATCACCACCCAGCTCTGCGTGTGCGAGAAGATGCCGGCGTTCTCCTTGATGCCGGGGTTGAAGAGCGTCGCCCGCATGATCTCGCGGTCCGCCTTGGCGAACGGCGGATCGCACAGCATGACGCCGTAGGGCGTCGCGAGCCGCTCCTTCACGATCCTCATGGCCTGCTTCGACTGCTCGGGGGTGGCCGCGCCGGAGAGGACCGCCCAGACCTGCGTGTTCACGTAGATCTGCCCCTCGGGGAACGACTTGGTGCCGTAGATGTGGCCGTCCTCGCCGATGGCCCAGATGAACCAGGCGCCGTCCCAGCAGACCTTCTGGATCTTCGCGTCGAGCTTCTCGCGCTCGCCGCGGGCCCAGGCGGCCTCGCCGGGCGCGCCGAGCCGGTCGGCGATCTCGGCGTAGACGCCGAGGCCGAGCCGCACCTGGAAGGCGACGAACACGGACTCGCCGCGGTAGCCGAGGCGGATGCAGTCGTTCCAGTCGGCGGCGAGGCCGCAGGGGAGGCCGTTGCGGCCGGTCCGCTCGAGGTTGAACTCGAGCGCGCGGCGGAGGTGGCCGAGCACGGTCGCCTCGCCCCGGTCGGCGTACGGGAGCACCTTCGAGTAGAAGCCCACGTCGCCGGTCTCGGCGACGTACGCCGGGACCGCGTTGAAGAACCAGAGGCAGTCGTCGGAGCGGTACTCCTCGTCCGGCGGCGGCTTCTCCTTCCCGGGCGCGTGCGCGAACGGCTTGATGACCGGGATCGCGCCGCCGTTCGCGAGCTGGCCGGTGAGCATCAGCTCGAGCCGGTCCTTCACGCCCTCGCGGAGGAGCGGGATCGCGCCCAGCATGTCCTGCACGGTGTCGCGGAACCCGAGGCCGTCGCGCTCGCCGTTGTAGATGAGCGAGGCGGAGCGCGACCAGGCGTAGGTGATGAGCGCGTTGTACGCGTTCCAGACGTTGACCATGTGGTCGAAGTCCGGATCGGGCGTCTCGACCTGGAGCGACGCGAGCGGCGCCTGCCGCTCCTTCTTCAGCTTCTGGAACTCGGCCTCGCACCGCGCCGGGTTCCCGAACTCGGCCACGGTCTTCTTCCCGTGCGTCGCGATCGTGCCGAGGCCGAGGAGGACGATGAGCTCCTTCGTCTCGCCGGGCGCGAGCGTCACGTTCACCTGCTGGCCGCCGCAGACGTTGTCGCCGTGGGCGAGGAAGTTCGAGCACGCGCCCTTCACCACCGCGTCCGGCTTCGCGTAGCCGCCGTACGTCCCGAGGAACCGCTCGCGCACCGTCTCCACGCCGGCGAGCGGCGCGCCGGTCACCGCCATCCACGTCCGGTTGCAGCCGGTGAGGTCGTCCCCCTCGGCGAAGTCGAAGTTCGGGTTGCAGGTGATCCCGAGGATCCCGTCCTGGAGCGAGGCCTCGGTCACGAACTGCGAGTACTGGAGGTTCACGAGGTCCTGCCAGGTCTCCCACAGGTTCGCGAACTCGCAGTAGGTGAAGATCGACAGCTCGCGCGGCTCCTTCGAGTCGTTCTTCACCTTGAGGCGCCAGTACTCGAACGTCTGCCCGAGCGGCACGAAGTAGGTGGCCTCGGTGGTGATGCCCTCGTAGCGGCTCTCGAGGATCGTGTAGTTGATCCCGTGCCGGCAGACCGACTCGTACCGATCGAGCGGCTTGCCGACGGGCTGCCAGGACGCGGACCAGAAGTCGCCCGACTTCCGATCGCGGAGGTAGAAGTACCGGCCCGGCTGGTCGAGCGGCACGCCGTTGAACCGCATCCGCAGGAACCGGCCGGTCGCGCCGCTCCGGTAGAACGAGTAGCCGCCCGCGTGGTTGGTGATGATCGCGCCGTATTCGGTCGAGCCGAGGTAGTTGGACCAGGGACGCGGAGTGTCGGGGCGCGTGATGACGTACTCGCGGGCCGCGTCGTCGAAGTGACCGTATTTCATTTGCGTTGCGGGCTCCTGGGCGGCCGCCTGGCGGCCGCCGAGATGACCGCCGGAACGTGCCATGGCGACGCTCGACCGGCAAGCGCCGACCATCGGTCGGGCTCCGAACAAAGTGCGTGAACGGGGGCTCGCGCGCGAGGTGGGCGACGAAAACGTGTGCGGCGCGCCGCGGCGCGCGCGGGGACAGCGGCTAGAATCCCGTCGTGCGCGATCGCCGCTGGGATTTCCTGTACGAGCGAGAGAAGGAGCCGGTCCGGGAGTGGGTGCTCGCGCGCTTCGCCGAGCGGCTCGCGGACGAGCTCGATGCCTGGCCGCCCGCGGCGCTCGACTGGTCGAGCGACGCGGAGCGGGCGCGCTGGGCCGCCGGCGCGGCGGCGCACCCGCGCGACGACGTCCTCCGCCTCGCGCTGGAGCTGGCGCGGCTCGACCTCGCGCGGGAGTTCGACGCGCTGGAGGCGCACCGCGCCCGGGAGGCGCACCGGCTCCAGTCCCCTGCCGAGGAGGCGGCGGTCCACCTGCTCGCCCGGCTGGTCACCGAGGCCTGCCTGGAGCTCAAGGAGCGGGCGGACCGGCTGCGCCTCGGCCGCAAGGACCTGATCGCGGCGGTGGACCAGGT
>JAEYOU010000171.1 GCA_023411405.1 Pseudomonadota bacterium
GCCCCAGCGCGGCCGCTGCGGCGCCGCCGGTCCCGCCCGTCCCGCAGCCGCCGCCCGAGCTGGACGGCTTGCGGACCTCGAAGGCCACCACCGCGCCCACGCCGGTCCCGCCGTAGCTGGAGCCGATCGCGCACGCGTAGTACCGGCCGGGCTCGAGCCCGGTCACCTCCTGGGTGACGTCCACCGGGCCCCGCCCGGCGCCGATCTCGGTTCCGCCATACGCCGGCCAGCGGGTGCCGAAGGAGTCATCGCAGACGCCGGGGTCGGCGTCGCCGACCCGGAACCAGGTCGTGGTCAGGGTCCCGCGCGGATCGGCGAGCCCCTCCAGCGTCACCGCGCCTCCGGTCCCGACGACCGGCGCCAAGGTCGTGAGCACGGGCGGCATCGGGGCGGTGGTGAAGGAGCGGACCGCGCCGAAGGTCGCGCCGCCCACGTTGCTCGCCGCCGCGCAATACCAGTAGGTCTGGTTCGGTTCGAGGTCCGACAGCACCTCCGCGTACGCCAGCGCCGAAACACCGGCGCCGAGGTCGGTCCCGCCGCTCTCGGGCACACGGGCGCCGAACGCGTCGTCACAGACGGTGGGCGGAGAATCTCCGAGGCGGAACCACCCGGTGGTTGCGAGGCCGTTTGGATGGACCGTCCCGGTCAGCGTCGCGACCTCGCCGCCGATCCCGGCGGCATCGCCCGTGGTGACGCTCGGCGCGGTCGAGCCGGGGACGAGCGTCTGCAGCGCGCCGAAGGACGTACCCTCGGCGTTCTGCGCGATCGCGCAGTAGTAGTAGGTCGTCCCGCGCACGAGCCCCGAGACCGCAGACGTGAAGGCGACCGGCGCGGTGCCCGCGCCGAGCGCGGCGCCGCCGCTCGCGGGGGTCCGCGTGCCGAAGTAGTCGTGGCAGCTTCCGGGGTGGTACGCCGCCAGCCGGAACCAGCCCGTCGTCTCCGCGCCGCCGGGGCTCGCCGCGCCGTTCAGCACCGCGGAGCTGTCCGTCACGTCCGTGGGCGCGGCGGTCGTCACCGAGGGCGCCGCCGCGCGGGTGGTGAACTGGACGATCGCGCCGAACTGCTTGCCGCCGGCGTTCTCGGCGATCGCGCAGTAGTAGTACGTCGTCGCGGGCGCGAGTTGGGTCGCCATGATCGAGAACCCGTAGGGCCCGGTACCGGTCGCGAGCGCGAAGCCGCCGCTCGCGGGGGCGCGCGAGCCGAAGGTGTCGTCGCAGGCGAGGGGGTTCACGGTGTCGTAGCGGAACCACGCGCTCGTCGCCGCGCCGCCCGGCGCTGCGCTGCCGTTCAGCCCTGCGGCACTCCCGGTGATCGACGTCGCCGCCGAGGTCGTCACCGCGGGTGCCGTCGCCGTCGTGAAGCTCGCCACCGCGCCGTACGAGGTGCCCGCCGTGTTGGAGGCGAGGGCGCAGTAGTAGTAGGTCGTGCCAGGGGAGAGCCCGGTGACGCCCTGCGAGAACGCCCCGCCCACGCCTGCGCCCAGCGCCGCGCCGTCGCTCGCCGGCTCACGCGCGCCGAAGGAGTCGTCGCAGGTGCCGGGGTTGACGGTCGCGATGCGGAACCAGCCCGTCGTGCTCGCCCCGCCCGGACTGGCCGAGGCGTGGAGCGTCGCGCCCGCGCCCGTGATCGAGGTGACCCCCGCCGTCCACACCGTCGGCGCGACCGCGAGCGTCGTGAAGCTCTGCACCGCCCCGAACGTCCTCCCCACCGTGTTCTGCGCGATAACGCAGTAGTAGTAGGTCGTCGCCGGCAGGAGCCCCGTCACCGTCTGCGAGAGCTCGACGGGCGCGCTGTCCGCGGCGATCGCCGTGCCGCCGGTGGACGGCGCGCGCGTGCCGAAGGTGTCGTCGCAGGCACCCGGATCCGCGCTGGCCCAGCGGAACCACGCGGTCGTCGAAGCGCCGCCCGGGATCGCGCTGCCGTTCAGCGTCGCGCCGCTCCCGGTGAGCGCCGTCGCGGGCGAGGTCGTCACGGCCGGCGGCAGCAGCGTCGTGAACGAGAGCACCGCGCCGAAGGACGTGCCCTCGGTGCTGGCGGCGATCGCGCAGTAGTAGTAGGTCGTCCCGGGCGTCAGCCCGGAGATCCATCGTGAGTACGAGGTCGCGCTCGTGCCCGCCCCGAGGGCCGTCCCGCCGCTCGCGGGGGCCCGCACGCCGAAGGAGTCGTCGCAGGTGCCCGGGTTCGCGGTCGCGTAGCGGAACCAGCCCGTCGTGCTCGCGCCGCCCGGGTTGGCGACGGCGTCGAGCGACGCGCTGGTCCCCGTGATCGACGAAGCCGGCGAGGTCGTCACCGCGGCCGGCAGCGGCGTCGTGAAGCTCACCACGGAGCCGTAGGCCGTCCCTGCGGAGTTCGAGGCGATGGCGCAGTAGTAGTACGTCGTGCCCGGGGAGAGCCCGGTGACGCTCTGCGAGAATGGCTGCGCGCTCGTGCCCGCCCCCAGCGCGGCGTCGCCGCTCGCCGGCGCGCGCGTGCCGAAGGTGTCGTTGCAGGCTCCGGGGCTGATCGTCGCGTAGCGGAGCCAGCCGGTCGCGCTCAAGCCCGCCGGGTTCGCCGAGCCGTGGAGCGTCGCCGCCGTGCCCGTCACCGAGGTGGTCCCCGCGGTCACCACGATCGGAGAGGTCGTGGGGGTCGTGAAGCTCTGCACCGCCCCGAACGTCCTCCCCTCCGTGTTCTGCGCGATGGCGCAGTAGTAGTAGGTCGTCGCCGGCTGGAGCCCCGTCACCGCCTGCGAGAACTCGACGGGCGCGCTGCCCGCGGCGATCGCCGTGCCGCTGGTGGACGGAAGGCGCGTGCCGAAGGTGTCGTTGCAGGCACCCGGATCCGCGCTGGCCCAGCGGAACCACGCGGTCGTGGAAGCGCCGCTCGGGTTCGCGCTGCCGTTCAGCGTCGCGCCGCTCCCGGAGAGCAGCGTCGCCGGCGCGGTCACCACGATGGGCGGCTGCAGCGTCGTGAACGAGAGCACCGCGCCGAACGACGTCCCCTCGGAGTTGGTGGCGATGGCGCAGTAGTAGTAGGTCGTCCCCCGCGCGAGCCCCGTGAGCGAGCGGCTGAAGGACACCGCGCTCGTCCCGGCGCCCAGGCCCTGCCCGCCACTCGACGGAGACCGCGTGCCGAAGGTGTCGTCGCAGGCGCCCGGGTTCACGGTCGCGTAGCGGAACCAGGCGGTCGTGCTCGCGCCGCTGGGGTTCACGGTGCCGCGGAGCGTCGCGCCCGTCCCCCCGATCGTCGCGGCGGTGGTCGTCACCGCGGGCGGCAGCGCCGTCGTGAAGCTCACCAGGGAGCCGTAGGTCGTCCCGCTCGCGTTCGAGGCGATGGCGCAAGCGAAGTACGTCGTCCCGGGGGAGAGCCCGGTGATGGGTTGCGAGAAAGTCTGCGTGATCGTGCCGGCGCCCAGCGCCGCGCCGTCGATCTCCGGCGCGCGCGTGCCGAACGTGTCGTTGCAGACGCCGGGGCTGATCATCGCGTAGCGGAACCAGGCCGTCGTGCTCTCGCCGCCCGGGTTCGCGAGGGCGTTGAGCGTCGCCCCCGTTCCGCTGAAGGCCGAGGCGGCGCTCGTCCACACCGACGGAGCAGCGGCTTGCGCAGGTGCAGGTGCGACGACGGCAAGCGCGACGAGGAGCGCGGCCGGCAGATTTCGACGGGTCACGGGGTACCCCTCCCGGGCGGACTATACCCGGTCTCTCCGTCGAACCTTGTCCCAATATCGTACGATGCGGTTCTCCCTCGCTACGTCTCGCGCTCCGGGGCGAGCCGGGGATCCGGAGCGCCCGAGGAGGAGCAATCGACCGAGGGGTGGAGGCCCGTCCTCCACCCCTCGTCGACGCTCCGCGATTCGCCGCCGCCTACGGCGTCAGCTCAATGGTCGTTACGCTCAGCGCAGGCAGCGTGAGGGTCACGGAGCTGCTGCTCACCCGCGGCGCCGTGAGCGCCTGCCAGACCGGCGAGGCTCCCGGGGCGAGCTGCCAGGCCCGGGCCGTGGACAGCGCCTGCGCGTGCTTCCACTGGACGGTCACCGTCCGCGCCTTGAGATCGAGCGCGCCGGTGCTGCCGAGCGTGGGCCGGTGCACGAGGACCAGCACCACGCGGCCGGCGCTCGACGCGTCGACGCTGGCGTAGGCCGAGACGTGGTCCAGGTCGCTCGTCGAGGCGGCCACCGACGTGTCGCCGAAGTGGTGCCCGGCGCCGTCGTAGTTGCGGTACGCGCGCCAGGCGGCGAACGACCACGCGTGCGTGCTGCTCAGCGGCCAGAAGGCGCCGGCGTAGACGCCCTCACGGCCGAAGATCCCGAGCGTGTCGGCCTGCGCCACCGCGCCGGAGACGTGGTTCTCGGCGCCGTGGTTGTACTCGGTGACGGCCAGCTTGGTGCCGGGATAGCCCCGGGCGATCTTGCCCTGGAGGCGCGGGAGGAGCTGGATCGGACCGTAGTTGGTGGTCCACTGGGTGATCCAGCTCGTCTCGACGAAGGCGGGATCGAACAGCGAGCGCGGGGCCTGGACGCGCGCGGCCACGAGGCAGTCGTCGATCCCGTCGCCGGTGACGCGGACCCCGCCGCTCCCGCTCCCGCAGTCGTGCGACTGCGCCTCCGGGTACCAGTGCACGTCGAGGACGTCGAGCAGCCGCTTCCCGGCCGCGGCGGAGGCGCTGCTCAGGTTGGCCAGGTAGTAGTCGAGGAACATGTTCTCGACGCTCGCGTTGGCGGGCTTGTCCGGCGCGTCCTGGAAGGTCACGAAGCCGTTCCAGCCGTAGCTCGCGGGCCCGTACACGAGGGAGGTGGGCGCTGCGGCCTTGATGGCGGTCGCCGAGGCGATCGTCTTCTCCACGATCTCCGCGTAGCCGGTCTGCGTCCGCTGCACCTCGGGGTGCGTCGCCGTGGGCTTGCCGCTCGCTTCGATGTAGCCCCAGAGGTCCGGCTCGTTGTCGAGCGAGAAGTGGGCCGGGCCGGCGCTCCCCCAGCGCTGGGCGACGAAGTTGGCGAGCTCGTCCTGGTACACGGTGGTGCTGGTGGGGGACGGGGTGAGCGTGAAGGCGCTCCCCTTGGCGGGCAGGTTGGGCACGAACCAGCTCGCCACCGGATCGGTCACCGGGTTGACGGTGCCCGACCTGGCCTGAGACACGGAGCCCTGGATCGGGATCGTGACGAGCGCGCCGATGCCGTTGGCCTTGGCCTCGTCGATGGTGGGGTAGATGCCGTACGCCGGCGGGTTGCTGGCGGACCCGAAGAACGTGTCGTTCGAGTACGGGCCCCAGTCGGCCCCCGCGTTGGACCAGTTGTTTGTCCAGTTGTAGGTGGTCCAGCGGTTGCCGCCGAGGCGGAGCAGGGTGGCGCCCGGGGGGGCGTCGGCGAGCTTGCTCGCGTTGGAGCCGTAGACGAACGGCGAGATCGCGCGGCGGTTCGCGGCGGTGTCGACGCTCACCAGCGCGTCCGTGCCCGCGGGCAAGGTGCTCACCGTGAGCGTGCCGCTGGCGGCGGAGGCGTTGCCGGCGGCGTCCCAGGCCTTCACGCTGAAAGTGTACGCGGTGCTGGCCAGGAGGCCCGTCGCGGTGTAGGTCGCGCTCGCGCTGGTGCCGAGGAGCGTCGTCCCGGCGTACACGTCGTAGCGGGCGACGCCGATCGCGTCGGTCGAGGGCTTCCAGGCGAGCGTGATCGAGCTGCTGCTCTGGTTGGGCGACGCCAGGCTCGCGGGCGCGGTGGGCGGCGTGGTGTCGGGGCCGGGGCCGGTGCCCATGGGATCGACACCCCAGACCGGGGAGCCGTTTCGATAGAGCGTGATGCGGGTCCAGGCGGCGAGGGCGGTCCTGGTGGCGTCGTACGAGTAGTCGTTCGTCTGATCGAAGCCGGTGTAGTCGCTCTTGGCGAGGCGGCTCTGGATGCTGCCGAAGCTCTGGCCCGGCGCGAGGGTCCCGGCGGCGGCGCTGAAGCCGAGCTCGAGGTAGTTGTCGGCGCCGGCCGTCGGGGTGATGTTCACGAACCGCGTGACGAGCGTCCCGCAGCCGCGGGGGGTGTAGTCGCAGGAGTAGACCTGCGTCCTGGCGCCGTCCTTCGTGTACCAGTAGCGGAGGGTCAGCTCGCTCATCGCGACGGCGGTCGTGCCGGTGTTGACCACGTCGATGACCGGCGTGAGCTGGTTCGTCGAGGCGGCGGCGGAGGAGGGCCGGTACTGGACCTCGAGCGTCGCCGCCCCGCCGCTGCCCTGGGTCGTCACGCTGAGCGCGGCGCTGGCGGCGGAGACGTTGCCGCCGGCGTCCCTGGCGCGGACGGTGAAGCTGTACGCGGTGTTGGCGGTGAGACCGCTCACGGTCGCGCTGGTGGTCGTGACGGAGGCGGCGAGCGTGGTGCCTCGGTAGACGTCGTAGCCGGTCACGCCGACGTCGTCGGTGGAGGCGGTCCAGGAGAGGGCGACGGAGCTGCTCGTGACGGTGCCGGCGGTGAGGCCGGTGGGCGTGGTCGGCGCGGTGGTGTCGGCGGTGGCCGAGGTCCTGACCGTGAGCGCGGCGCTTGCGGCGGAGACGTTGCCGGCGGCGTCCCTGGCGCGGACGGTGAAGCTGTAGGCGGTGTTGGCCGCGAGGCTGCTCACGGTCGCGCTGGTGGTCGTGACGGAGGCGGCGAGCGTGGTGCCCCTGTAGACGTCGTAGCCGGCGACGCCAACGTTGTCAGTGGAGGCGGTCCAGGAGAGGCTTACCGAGCTGCTCGTCACGGCGCCGGCGATGAGGCCCGCGGGCGCCGTCGGCGCGGTGGTGTCGGCGCTGCCGCCGGGCTCGTTCCCCCAGACGCGCACGCCGCCCTGGTACAGGGTGATGTTGGGGCAGTCGGCCGCCGCGGTGTTGCCGGAGTACGAGTGGTCGTTCGCCAGGTCGTACGCGGTCCAGTCGCTCTTGGCGACCCGGCTCTGGATGTCGCCGGTGCTCTGGCCCGCGGTGAGCGAGCCGGCCCCCGACGTGAACCCGAGCTCGAAGTAGGTGTCGGCGGTGGGGGTGGCGGGGGAGACCCTCACGAACTTGCTCGTCACGTTGACGCAGCCGCGGGGGGTGTAGTCGCACCAGTAGGTCTGCGCCTGCGTCCCTTCCTCGGTGTACCAGTAACGGAGGGTCAAGCCGCTGAGGGCCACCGTCGCGCTACCTCGGTTGACCACGTTGATCGCGGTGTAGATCTGGTTGCTCGTGGTCCCGGCCTGGAACCGGCACTGCACCTCGAGCCCGCTCGTCTGGGCGAGGGCTGGCTGGACGCCCGAGGCGAGGGCGGTCGCTGCGATAACGACGGGGATGAGACGCTGAAGGGGGCACATGACACGCTCCATCTCGATGCGTTCAGGCGCATCGGCGGACGAGTGAGGCGAGGCATCAGCCCTTCGCGACGGGGAGTCACGAAGGCAATCGGCTGTTCGGAAGCGAGCGTTCACCCTGCTCCGACCCAACGAGGGCGTCAAGGAGCGAACAGGTTCCGGTCGGGTAGGGCGGCCATGCCTCGCAGGAGCTGGTCCACACGCGACGCGCCACCATTAAAGACACCCGGCGCGGCGGCTCTCCCGCCGCCCTCCGAGGTGCCCCATGGGTCGACGTCACGCGAGCATCCTTGAAACGATCGGCAACACTCCGGTGGTCCGGATCAACAAGCTGGCTCCACCTGGCGTGAACCTGTTCGTCAAGGTCGAGGCCTTCAACCCGCTCGGCTCGGTGAAGGACCGCCTCGCGATCGCCGTGATCGAGGCGGCGGAGCGTTCGGGAGCGCTGAAGCCGGGCCAGACCGTCATCGAGGCGACCAGCGGCAACACCGGCATCGGCCTCGCCATGGTCTGCGCGGCCAAGGGGTATCCGCTGGTGCTCGTCATGGCCGAGTCGTTCAGCGTCGAGCGGCGCCGGCTGATGCGGTTCCTGGGGGCCAAGGTGGTGCTCACCCCCGCGGCGGAGCGCGCGGTGGGCATGATCAGGAAGATGGAGGCGCTGGCGGCCGCGCACGGCTGGTTCATGACGCGCCAGTTCGAGAACGAGGCCAACCCCGACTACCACTCGCGCACGACGGCGCAGGAGATCCTGGCGGACTTCGCCGGCGACCGGCTCGACGTCTTCGTGACCGGCTACGGCACGGGCGGGACGCTCAAGGGCGTGGCCCGGGTGCTCCGCAAGGAACGGCCGCAGACCCGGATCGTGGTCTGCGAGCCGGAGGAGGCGCCGCTCCTGGGCAGCGGCGCCGCGCAGTCCCGCAAGCCGGACGGCACCCCGGCCGCGCCGCACCCCAGCTTCAAGCCGCACCCGATGCAGGGGTGGACGCCCGACTTCATCCCGAAGCTGACCGGGGACGCCGTCGACCTGAAGCTCGTGGATCAGGTCCTGGCCGTCCCCGGCCCGGAGGCGATCCGCTGCGCCAAGGAGCTGGCCGCGCGGGAGGGCATCTTCGTGGGGATCACGTCCGGCGGCACGTTCGCCGGTGCGCTGAAGGTGGCCGCCCAGGCGGAGCCGGGCGCCACCATCCTGTGCATGCTGCCGGACACGGGCGAGCGGTACCTCAGCACGCCGCTCTTCGCCGACGTGCCGGCCGAGATGACCGAGGAGGAGCAGTCCATCGCGCGGTCGGTGGCGACCCCGGCACCGAAGGCCTGAGGGCGCGCGGCCATGGCGATCGTCTCGCGCAGGGCGGCGGCCGCGGATCGGGCCTTCGAGGCCGTCAAGGGCTTCTACTTCAGCTCGCGCTACGGGGAGCGACGGGGCGATCCCACCATCGCCGACTTCACCTTCGGCAACCCGCACGAGCTGCCGCTCGACGGGCTCGTCGCGGCCATCCGGGAAGGGGCCGTGCCGCGCGACGAGAACTGGTTCGCCTACAAGACCAGCGAGGAGGCGCCGCAGGCCTTCCTGGCCGAGACCGTCGGCCGGGAGCTGGGCCTTCCGCTCGAGCCGGCCGACGTGGCCCTCACCGCCGGGGCCTTCGGGGCGATCTCGATCGCCCTCCGCCTGCTGCTGGACGCCGGGGACGAGGTCATCGTCAACGAGCCGGCCTGGTTCTGCTACGAGCCGATGATCCTCGCCGCCGACGCCGTGCCGCGCGCGGTGGCGCTCCGGCCGCCGCGCTTCGACCTCGACCTCGAGGCCATCGAGGCCGCCATCGGTCCGAGGACGCGCCTCGTCATCGTGAACACGCCGCACAATCCGACGGGGCGGATCTACGGGCGGGACGAGCTCGCGGGCCTGGCAGCGGCGCTGGAGCGCGCGTCGCGCCGGATCGGCCACCGCGTCTTCCTGCTGTCCGACGAGCCCTACCGGCGCATCCGCTTCGACGGCCGGGCCTTCGACAGCCCCGCGGCGCTCTACCCATGGACGCTGGTCTCGTACAGCTACGGGAAGGTGCTGCTCGCGCCGGGCCAGCGGCTCGGCTACCTGGCCCTCTCTCCGCTGATGCCCGCCGCCGACCGCCAGCCGCTGCGCGACGTCATGTTCGCGAGCCAGATGTCTTTGGGCTGGTGCTTCCCCAACGCCGTCATGCAGTACGCCGTACCGCACCTGGAGCACCTGTCGATCGACGTGGCGGCGCTGGCGCGCCGGCGCGACGCGCTCAGCGAGGCGCTGGACGGCGCCGGTCACCAGGTGCTGCGGCCGGAGGGCACCTTCTACCTGTGGGTGCGGTGGGCCGGGGATCCCGCCGGCCAGTGGGAGGCCCTCGCCGATCGGGGCGTCTTCGTCATGCCGGGCACGCTCATGAAGCAGCCGGGCTACTTCCGGATCAGCCTGACCGCGTCGGACGCGATGGTGGCGCAGGCGCTCCCGCACCTCGCCCGGCCGGCGTGAGGACGCGAGGGGCACCGGCCCGTCGCACGCGCGGAGGAGGCGATCGCGGGCGTGAGCCTCCTCCGCCGGAACCCGTCGTGCCTGTTGACGGTGGGTCCGGCTTCTCCGTACGGTGACCGCGAAGGGCTCGTTCCGCCCTCCGATCGCGCCGCGTCCGGCCGAGGCAGGGCGCCTCGCCGCTCCGGCCGTGCCCGCAACCTCACCGCGTGAGGGAGGTCCCATGTCGCTCCGGATGCTCGCCGTCCTCGAGGGGATCTGCCTCGTCATCTCGCTGGCCGCGTGCCGAGGTGCGGCCCCGGCCGGCGAGGCCGCTGCAGGCGCCGCGGCGGCCGTCGAGCCGGCGGCGGCCGGCTTCGGGCTCACGGTCGTCAGCTCCGGCACAGACGGCGGCGCGGGCGTGGTCACCACCTCGGGGAGTCAGCTCGGTTGCGGATCGGTCTGCTACGACCGCTACCCGGCCGGCGACGTCGTCACGTTGACCGCGACGCCCGCGAGCTCGTCCTCGGTGTTCCTGGGCTGGAGCGGTCCGTGCGCAGGCGCCTCGCAGACGTGCGAGGTGCTCATGTCGCAGGAGCGCGCGGTCACCGCCACGTTCGGGCTGGCCGGCACGGCGTTCCCGGTCACGATCTCGAAGACGGGGAGCGGGCAGGGAGAGGTCCGCTCCGTGCCAGCCCGGATCCAGTGCGGATCGACCTGCGGCGCGCAATTCGCGGAGGGGACCCTCGTCACGCTGTTCGCGAGCGCGACCGCGCCGTCCGTGTTCACCGGCTGGGCCGGCGCGTGCGCCGGTCGTGCGACGTGCGCGCTGACCGTCGCCGAGGCGGCGGCCGTGACCGCCGAGTTCGTCGGCGGCTCGGACCTCTCGCTGCTCGTGACCCCGCCCGACGGCGGGCGGGTGTTCTCCGACGTGGGCGGGATCTCGTGTCCGGGGACGTGCTCCACCGTCCTCCCCGAGGGGACCCCGATCACCTTGACCGCGTGGAGCTTCGACATCGCGACGTTCGCCGGGTGGGGAGGCGCGTGCTCCGGCACCTCGCCGACGTGCACGGTGCTCGCCGCCCCGGGGCTCCAGGTGAGCGCCGACTTCGAACGCCTGGTTCCGCTCCACCAGCTCACCGTCACGATGGCCGGCTCCGGAGGCGGGACGGTCGTCTCCTCGCAGGTCGGGATCCGCTGCGGCGAGGCGTGCGCCGCTCCGTTCCCCGAAGGCACCCTCGTCGACCTGACGGCGACGGCCATGCCCGGGACCGGTTCCGCCTTCGTCGGCTGGAGCGGCGCCTGCACCGGCAGCGCGCCGACGTGCAGGGTCACCATGACGGAGCCCCGCGCCGTACTGGCCACGTTCGCGGCCAGCGCCGCGCGGTACCCGGTGGCGGTGACCACGAGCGGCTCGGGCGAGGGGACGGTGCGCGCGTCCGTCCAGGGGGTCGAGTGCGCGGCGGCCTGCAGCCTCGGGTTCGTCCCGGGCACCGTCGTCACGTTGAGCGCCGCCGCCGCGGTTGGATCGCTGTTCGAGGGCTGGAGCGGCGCGTGCGCCGGCGCCGAGGCGAGCTGCACGGTGACGGTCCCGGCCCAGAGCCTCTCGGTGGACGCGGCCTTCGCCGCGATCGGGCCGGCGCACACGCTCAGGGTGATCGGCGACGGTGGCAGCCGGGGGCGGGTGGTGTCGTCCCCTGCGCGCATCTCCTGCGGCGACTCCTGCACCGCCGACTTCGCCGCCGGCAGCGCCGTCACGCTCACGGCGACGGGCACGCTGGGGGCGAAGTTCCTGGGCTGGGGTGGCCCCTGCGAAGGGACCGGTTCCACCTGCGTGGTCTCGATGACCGGGGATCGCACGGTCACCGCGTCGTTCGAGGCACCGGTCCAGCCCCTCGTCGAGCTCGTGGTCACGAGGGCCGGGGACGGCCAGGGGATCGTCGAGGGGACCGGCATCTCGTGCGGGGGCGACTGCGCCGAGGCGTTCCCGCCGGACTCGCTGGTCACGCTCATGGCCCTCCCCGCGGACAACGGCTCGGGCCTCGCCGGCTGGAGCGGGGCCTGCTCCGGCACCTCGAACACCTGTGTCGTGTCGATGACCGGGGACCGCGCGGTCACCGCCACCTTCACGATGCGCCATCGGCTCACCGTCTCGAAGGCTCCGGGGAGCGGACCCGGCACGGTCACCTCCACGCCCGCCGGCATCGACTGCGGCGCGGAGTGCAGCGCCACGTTCCCGAGCGGCACGCTCGTGACCCTGGTGGCCACGCCCGGAAGCGCGGGGGGCTGTACGTCCGTGTTCGGGGGATGGAGCGGCGCGTGCACGGGCACCGGGCCCTGCGTGGTGTCGATGACCACGGCGAGCGAGGTGACGGCGATCTTCCCGGTCGCGTGCGCGGTCGCCGAGCTCCGGGTCGCGAAGGGCGGCACCGGCGCGGGGACGGTGACCGCGGCCGGCGGCATCGCCTGCGGGTCCCGGTGCAGCGCCACCTACGTCCCGGGCACGGTGGTCACCCTCACCGCGGCCGCCGATCCGGGGTCGACCTTCGTCGGCTGGACCGGCGCCTGCGCCGGCGCAGCGCCGGTCTGCACTCTGACGGTGGAGCGGCAACACCTGGTGACCGCGACCTTCGACGCGGCGCCCGCAGGCGGCTGCACGGTGATCTACACGCAGACGGGGCAGTGGCCGGGCGGCTTCGGGGGCTTGCTGACGATCCGGAACACAGGGCCCACGGCGTGGACCAGCTGGACCCTTCGGTTCTCGTTCCCGACAGCCAATCAGGCGATCACGCAGCTCTGGAACGGGACGATGACGCAGGACGGACCGGCCGTGCGCGTGGACAGCCTCGGGTACAACGGCACGATCCCCGCGGGCGGCTCGTACACGGGCGTCGGCTTCAACGGAGCATGGAGCGGCTCCAACCCGGCGCCGACCGGGTTCTCCGTGAACGGGATCCGATGCGACGCGTCGAGCGCGGATGGACGTCGATGATCGTTGTCGGGCTCGCGTTCCCGCAGCTAGAATTCTAGATCACGGTTCCGTCCTGCGGTTCCAGGGGCCGGTGTAGGTGCGGGAGGCGGCGATGGGAGACACCCGGATCGCGCTCGCGACCATCAGCATGGCCCCGCACTTCCCGGGTGCGCTCTTCAATCGCATCCAGAACCTGCTCAAGCCCGGCGAGTCGGTCGTCGACGCCATCACCTACGCCGTCTCCGCCGGGGTCTCCCGGCAGCGGCTCCTGCAGCTGCTCGAGGGCGAGCCCAAGCCCATCGCCCTCATCGGCATCGTCGTGCGGCCGGAGCCGGACGTCGTCGCCGCCTACCACGCCATCAACGCGCCCGTCATCCTCATCGACGAGTCGGCGCCGGGCGCGACCACCGTCAGCGTCGACAACTTCCTGGGCGGCTACGTGGCCGGTGCGCACCTCGCGAAGCGAGGGCGGCGGCGGATGGTCGTGGTGGAGGGCAAGGTCAACGCGGACGGCGACATGTGCTGCATCCAGCGGCTGGCCGGGTTCAAGAAGGCGCTCGCCGATCACGGCCTCACGCTGGCGCCCGACCACGTCATCTCCTGCCCCGACTACTCGCGCAAGGTCGGGGCCGAGGCGATGGAGCACGTCATCAAGAAGATGAAGGGGGTCGACGCGATCTTCTGCTCGGCGGCGGACCAGACCGCCGTGGGCATGCTGACGGTGGCCCGGGAGCACGGGGTGCGGATCCCCGAGGACATCGCCATCGTCGGGTTCGACGACCTGCCGCTCGCCGCCACCGCGAACCCACCCCTCACCACCGTGCGCCAGCCGCTCGACGCGATGGCAGAGGCGGCGTACCGGATGGCGACCGTCGAGACCAGCGAAGTCTTCCAGAACCCGCGGATCGTCAAGCTGAAGCCGGAGCTCGTGGTGCGGCAGTCGGCCTGAAACGACCAGACCCGTTCACCTCCCCGGTGGACGGGCCTGGGGGTTCTCGGCCGAGGTCCTGACGACGGGGGCGTCGGAGGCTCCGGCGCTGGGCGGGACCGCCAGCAGCTGCGGAGCCTTCTCCGCCATGTACCCCCACGTCATCGCGTGATGCAGGACCTCCGCCAGAAACTCGTTCGCCTGCGTCCGGTTGTGCAGCAGCTCCGGAGGGCTGGCGAACATCCCCAGGTTCTCGTAGCACTCCTCGAGCATCCGGTGTGCACGGCCGTAGCGGATGAATCTCTCCACGAAGGCGGGGAGCCCGCCGCCTGCGTGGTGTGCGGCCACCGAGTTCAGGTTGTAGCGCAGGTGTCCCACCATCCTCAGTCGGAAGCCGAGGTCGGTGTCCTCGCCCCCCGCATACACGAAGCGCTCGTTGAAGCCTCCAACCGCGAGGAAAGCGTCCTTGAGCACGAGGCAGTTGGCCGTGACCAGGGTCGCCGGGACCACGCCGAAGTCCGTGGCGAGGGGCACGGGAAGAAACGTGTTCTGCTCCTGGTAGTAGAGCGAGCACTGATCGACGATCTGCGTATCGACGCGGCCGGCGTAGCCGATGGCTCCCGAGCGCTCGCCGACGTAGCCGGACACGAGCGACGGCCTCGCGATGCAGTCGCTATCCGTGAAGAGGATCCACTCGCCGGTGGAGGCGGACACGCCGACGTTGCGCGCAGCGCCGGGCCCTCTCCTCGTGCACGACAGCACGCGGACCGGGAACGGGCACTCGACCCGGACCGACGTCATCCGATCCGAGCCGTTGTCCACGACGACGATCTCCTTCGGGTGCTCCTTCGCGTCCACGTCGGCGATCATGCTGGTCAGGAACCGGTCGATCCCCTCCTGATTGTTCTTCACCGGGATCACGATCGAGATCGCGGCGCACGTGATGCGCTCCGGGATCGAGAACGGCCGAACGTCGCGCATGGGCTGGCGAAGGACGGGCGTGTGGTCCTCGGCCCGAAGCCTCGGGCGAAAGGCGTACGTCGTTGGTGCACTCATGTCCGTCTCCGTCGTGCCTCGTCGATCAGCGCATCCGCGGCGCGGTCGATCGCCCCGCGAAGACGGCCGTCTCCCTCCATCGAGTCGAGCACGCGTCCGACGAGGTCCTCGAACGACGACGCGCTCGGATCCTCGACGCGGAGCTCGTTCGCGAGCACCGCCTTCAGGTAGAGCCGGAAGGCCTGCCGGCGCCGGTCAGGCACGTCGGGGGAGAGGCTCGCGACGGCTGCGACGACGCCGTCCATGACGCTCGTCTGCGGCGGGCGCCCGTCTTCGCCGGCGGGCGAGCGCGCCTCGGACGTGGCCGCATCCTTTCGCTTGAGGCCGGACGCCTGCGAGCGGATCTGCACGAGGAGGGGACCGAGAGGGTCGATCGGGCTCATCGGAGTCAGCTCCGCTGGCCGTAGCTGGAGACGAGGTAGTGTTCGGAGCCAGCGGCCGGCGCGGACTCCGGGGCCGCGGCCGGGGAAGCCGCTGGAGGCTGGGCATCGCTCTCTGTCGCGCCACCCGCAGCGAGGAGGTTCGCCGCCACCATGCGATCGATGATCATCTGCATGTCGCGATTCAGCGCCTCGTTCGTGGTGTTGGCCGCCTTGCCGGCAAGCAGCCACCTCCGCGCCTCCTCGAAGCGCTCGAGCGCCAGCGCTTCCATCCCGCGCTTGAACAGGCAGAGCGGATCGCCCTCGCCGAGCGCCTCGAGCGGACCCCAGGTCGCCACTCCCGTCGCGGGCCGGCCGCTCGTGAACTGCAGGAGCCCGAGCTGGAACCGCGCGAGCGCGAACCCGGGCGCCCGCTGCAGGGCGGTGAGGTACGCCGCCTCGGCGACGTCGACGAGCCCCGCGTTCGTGAGGCTCGCGCCGAGGAAGGCCAGCGGCCGTGGATCGTGCGGGTGCTCGGTAGCGGCACGCTCGAGCAGATCCCACTCTGGAGGCCCGTCCAGGTCCTGGATCTCCTCGAGCAGGGCAGGGAAGTAGTCGGGCGCTTCGTTGGTCATGTGCTCACCTCGCGGCCGCTCCTTCGTGCGAGCAGCGCTTCGATGATCGCCGGGTAGAGGACGGGATGGACGATCGGGTTCGCGTTCATCTCCAGGAGCCAGAGGTGCCCGCCGGCGTCGAACGCGCCATCCACGCTGAACAGGAGATCTGCGCGGTGATCCGGGGGCGCCACGGAGCGGAGCACCTCCCCCGTGCGCCGCACGGTCGTCAGCCAGTCCGGTTTGTCGCCGTCTTCGACGAGGAACGTCTCGCGGTCACCCGGGTGCAGCAGCGCCGAGTCCATCAGGTGATCGATGACGACCCGCGCTCCCGCCGGGAGCGGCGCGGCGAGCGCGTGGCCCTGGAGGCTCAAGAGCGGGGACAGACGTGCGAAGAGCGCTCCTTGCTGCTCGTCCGAGAGCGGCCGGCTCCAGGTCGCGCGCTCCAGGATCAGGTCGCGAAGGCTGGTCGAGCCGTCGCCGATCACGGTCGGCATCCGCTGGAGCTCGCCACACAGCGCAGCGCCGTTCCAGTACCAGAACCGCAGGTGCGGCCCGGGAAGGAACCCGTCGTACGCCTCGCCTGCGGCCAGCGGGTGCTCCGCGGCGGTGGAGAACGGGCCCAGCACCGTGAGATCCTGGGGGTCGGTGCGTCGAACGAGCACCGGGCCTGCGGGCGGCTCGTCGGAGAGAGGCTCCGGGGCCGGGAGCGAGTGCTCGCGCAGCAAGGCCCGGAACAGGCTCCAGCTCTGGGCGAGCTCCCAGGTTCTCGGCGGGTACGGCAGCCACCCGGCGAACCCGGTCAGCGGCACGCCGAGGTCGGGTGGTGACGGGTAGATCCGGCCCTGGACGTCGTCGATGAACCGCGGCTCGAGCTGCCACTGGAGGCCCAGGCGCCGGATGGCGAGCCTCAGCGTGGTCCCGACCACGAAGAAGTCTCCGCCCCTTCCGAGGATGGCGTCGCGTACCCATCGAAGATGGTCGAGGTAGCTCGTCTTGTTCGCCTGCACGTCGGCTCCTGTCCAGGTTCGCAGAGCTTCTCCGCGAACCGTCTGCCCAGTTCAGCTCGGCTACGACCTCTTCCTGCGCGCCTCGAGCGCGAGCTCCTGACACCGCGCAGCGACGGCGTCCGCGACCCGGTTTCCATCCGGGCACGCGTGACGGCGGGCGAATGCCTCCGCCGCCTCCCGGAACGAGGGCTGCTCGACCACGCGCTGGAGGCAGGACGCCAGCGTCTCCAGCCGGTCTTCCATGACGACGAGCCCGGCGCCGATCGCCTGCACCCTCCTCGCGACGAGGAACTGCTCGACGTGCATGGGGAGCACCACCAACGGCTTCCCGGCGTGCAGCGCGGTCATCGCCGTGCCGGAGCCGGCGTGGCACAGCACGGCGCTGGCCGTCCTGCACACCTCCGTCATGTCGATCGGCTCGGCGCTGATCTGCAGCCGCGGGGTTGCGTACTTCGCCTGGTCTCTCGGAGAACAACCGGGGACGTAGGCCAGGATCCGCCAGGGTGACGCCCCGAGCGCCTCGAGCACCTGTTGCGCCGATCTGTACTCGCTCTTCACGTACGCGAACACGGTGGGCGCGGAGCCGCCCGGCCAGGTGGCCGGGCGGCCGTGGCTCGCGGCGGGGAGGACACCGTAGTAACGCTGCGCGGGATCGAGCCCACGGCGCGGGAAGTGGTCCAGCTCGGGGACCGTGAGCAAGAAGTGCTCGTCCGCCGCGACGAGTTCGTGCAGCGCGCGCAGGTGCGGGAGCCCGCGTGCGGCCAGGATCGCGTTGCACGTCGAGAGCGCCGCCCCCTCGGACTCGAGGAGCCGCGCCGCGGGGACCGACTCCCAGTCGCGGAACGTCGGGATGGGGGACTCCGCGAGCGGGTGGAAGAACCCCGTGCCCGACGTCGCACGCGCGAAGCGACGTCCCTTCGCCGCGAGCAGCGCCGTAGGGGCATGATCGACGAGGAGCAGGTCGGGATCGATGGACCGGAAGAGCGACTCCCAGCCGTCGACCAGCCCTGCGAGGCGAACGGGATCGGCGTAACCCGCCCGCAGGAGCAGGTCGGCGTAGCCGACGGGCACCGGTGCCGCCGCCGCGGGCGCGACCCAGGCCGGCGCCTGCCACAGGCGGAGCCCAGGGTGCGCCGCGAGGGACCCGAGGCCGGCGCGCGCCGAGCTGAGATCCGAGAGTACGAGGTGGACCTCGTGCCCGGCGGTGAGCAGCGGACGTGCGATCAGGGAGAGGGGTACGGTGTGCCCGAGGCCTCCGCCGAGCTCCCAGGCGAAGAGGAACCGAAGCGGCGGATCCGTGCGCTGCAGCGGAGAGACCGGGGGAGGGACCAGCCGGGTGCGCGTCGTCTGCTCCGGAGTCCGTACCGCATGCGGCGTGCCGGAGCGCGGAGGAGGGGGCGCGAACGAGCGGGGATCTCGGTCCTCGAGCCACGCCTGGTACGCGAGCACGGGGACGTGCTTGCCCAGGACCGTCAGCGCGCGTTCGTAGTCCTCGCCGCGCGCTCGAAACGACGAGTGTCCGGGGAGCGCGGGGGACTCCTCGTCGATCCGGCTGTCCGCGCCGGTCACCGAGTGGACGTAGAGATTGGCGTCTTCGAGGAGCACGAGCGAGCGCTGCGCCTCGAGGCGCTCCGTCGCATCGCGCTGTTCGCCGCGATCCACGTCCTGATATCGCGGGACCGCGCGGCGGCGGGCGACCAGGGTGTTCTCCCAGCGGGACCGGGAGGACACGGTGATCTCCCGGCGCGCAGGGCTCCACACGGTGACGCGGTCGAGGAAGGACGCGTCGGCTCCGGTCGTGACGAGCGCGGTGACCTGGGCCGCGAGGCGATCTGCGCCGGAGAGGTCATCGTCGTCCCAGGTGGCGATCAGCTCCCCCTTCGCGTTGTCCATCGCGAGGTTGCGGAGCGTGCCGAGCGGCGTGCCCGCGGGGAACACACCTCCGAACCGGATCCGGGGATCCTGGAGCTCTGCGACATGCTCGCGGAGGTCGCCCTCGGCGGTCGTCGTCACCAGCACGAGCTCGCGGTTCGCGTAGCTCTGGTTGCGGAAGCACTCGATCGCCCAGCGTGCGGGCTCCCTCCGTCCGCGCGTCACCATGAGGCAGCTCACCAGGGGGCCGTCCTGGACGAGCTGGCCCGGTCGATCCCGGTGGAGCTGCGGGTGCCGCATCCTGAGCGGCAGACCAGCGGGGTAGGGGCGACGCGCGGGCCGACTCGCCAGGCCCGGACGCAACCAGGTGTTCGCCCAGTGATGGATGCCGTACGCTTCCTTGCTCGCGCGCGTCCACGCCTCGACGTCGTATGCCGTCCCGTCAAGGCACGCAGGCTCGTCGATCGGGTAGAACGTCTCCGGGGCGACCATGGTCACGGAGAGGTGGCGGCTCCGCTCCCAGCAACGCGTCACCAGGAACGGGCCCGTCGCGTCCATCGGATTCGCGATCGCCGCCGATCGTTCGAGCTCATCCTTCACGTCGCTCCAGAATGGGTGGCCGGGGACGGACGCCAGGAACGCCGTCGAGAGCACCTGGCGGTGGCCTCGATCGCGCCAGTGGGTCGAGTGCCGGCGCGGCTCGGCGACGAGCAGCAGCTCGTGCGCGTCGAGCAGCTCGTCCACGCGCCGAAGGCACTCGAGATCCAGATCGGCGTAGATGCCTCCGAGCGTCGCAAGCAGCAGGACGCGAAGCGCGTCCACCCGCTTGATGGGGACGTCGTACGAATCGTAGGTCGGAAGAAAGTCCGGATGATGGGCCGCGACGAAGGCCCGGCTCTCGTCGGGTCCCCAGAGCGTGTACCGGTGGTCCGGGTGCCACCGCCGCCAGCTCCGGGCGAAGCGTTGCCAGTCGAGCGGCATCTCGGGAGCGCAGAACGGGTGCCAGATCTGGTGGATCAGCGGCGGGATCATGATGTGAGCTTCTCCGCAGCTTGCACGACCTCGTTCAGCGGCGAAAGCCCGAGAACGTGGCTCCTGCTCTCTGTCGGTGGTCGTCTGATTTCAGGTGCTTGGCAGCCTACCCAGACCGATCGGCGAACGCGCCTAAACTCTCGCGCGCGTCTGCGGAGAAGTCCCGTACCGGCATCGGACCCGGGGGGCCGCGGCCCCTCGAAGACGCGTCGAGAAGGGGCTCGCACTCATGGTCGCATTCTTCGGCAGCAGCGTTCTGGGGCTGAACCAGAGCTCGATGGTCGCGCTCGGCGGACGCGGAGTGCTCGGCACTTCGACGCAGGGCCGGAACGGCGAGCGCGCGTACGTGAACGTGGCGACGGGCGACCTGGTCCTCCAGAACGTCGATGCGACGCTCGTCGGTACGGGGCCGGACGCGATCTCGATCCGGACGTACAACAGCCAGGGCGGGTTCGACTTCGACGGGAACGCGGACGGCTGGCAGGCGGCCCCGGCGAAGGCGATCCGGGATCTCGGGAACGAGCGGCTCGAGCGGGTCGACTACGACGGATCGACCTGCGAGTACAAGCTGGTGGGGGGGGTGTACGTCGCGTGGTGGTCGCTCGCGTCTGGGAAGGACGAGGAGTGGACGCTCGGATCTGCGGTCGACACGATCGTGAAGAACGCGGACGGAACGTACACCTGGACGGACGGCGCGACGCAGACGAAGGAGACGTATCAGGCCGGTTCGCTGGCCTACATCACGAAGGCCGAGGACACGAGCGGCAACAAGGTCGAGTACGGGTATACGGCGGGAAAGCTGACGAAGCTCAGCACGACGTACGCCGAGGGGGCGGATCGGCACGAGACCATCGAGTACGAGTATTCGGGCAACCTCCTGCGGTTCGTCCGGACGTACGACAGCGCGCATCGGGAGCCGCCGCTCAGCGTCATCGAGTACACGTACGAGCCGCTGAAGAACCGCCTCGACACGGTCACGGTCCAGGTCCAGGGCGGGCAGACCTACTCGACGAGGTATCTGTACGAGGGGACGACCAGTCGGATCTCCGAGATCCAGCAGACGGACGGGACGTCGCTGGAGTTCGCGTACGACGACGCAGGCCGAGTGCGCGAGGTGACGGACGGGCTGGGGAAGAAGACGACGTTCGACTATCAGGCGGGAAAGACCTGGGTCACCGATCCGCTCGGCGTGTCGACGGTGCTGCGGTACGACGGCGGGGGCCAGCTCCTGAGCGTGCGGAGCGGGGTGCTGAACGCGGCACGCACGGACGACTCGGTGTTCCTGGAGGAGGTGACGTACGAGTACGACGCCGGTGCGGACGGAGACGTCACGCGGATGCGGAACGCGGCCGGGTTCATCGACACGCACTTCACGAACGGGAACCTGGACTGGCAGGTGGACGCCGTCGGGAGCCGGCTGGAACGGACGTACGACGCCAGGAACCAGGTCCTGACGGAGACGGTGTATTCGGGGCCGGGATGGACGAGGCCGCTCACGACGCGGTTCGTGTACGACGCGCAGAGCCGGCTGCGGTTCGTCGTGAGCGCCGAGGGGCGCGTGACGGAGCACCGGTACGACGGCTTCGGGCGCCGCACGGCGACGATCGAGTACGCGGGAGCGGCGTATCCGGTGGGGACGCTGCAGCAGGCGGTGGCGCCGAATGGCGGAACGCCGGGGACGCCACCGGCGACGGTGGCGCTCACCTCGATGGAGACCTGGGCGTCGCAGCAGGACCAGACGCAGACGGAGCTGACCGAGGTCAGCTACGACGCGCGGGGGCAGGTCTGGACGACGAAGGCGTACTCGAGCGTGAACGAGAGCGGGGTCGGTGGCGGAACGATCTCGCTCACGCAGTACGTCTACGATCACCGCGGCCTGCTCATCCAGACGGTCTCCCCGACGACGGAGGCTGGGGCGCGTATCACGGACAACCTCTACGACGGCCTCGGACGGCTGTACTCGACGAGCACGAGGGAGATCCCCGACGATCCGGAGCTCCCCGAGGTGCCGCCGGTCACGACGGTGTATGGCGACGCGAGCCGAACGACGGCGGTGACGGCGTCGAACGGGCTCATCACGACGTCCACGTACGACGAGGCCGGACGTCTCGTGAGCGTGGTCCAGTCCACGGTCACGCGGCCGGACCTCGGGACCACCCGGTACTTCTACGACGCGGACGGCCGCCTGCTCATGACGCAGGGACCGACGGGCGAGCGGAGCTTCGCGCTCTACGACGCCGCGGGCCGGAGGGTGGCGGACGTCTCGCCGACCGGCGGGCTCATCGAGTACGTCTACGACAAGGACGGGCGGCTCACGCAGACGCTGTCCTACTCGCTCGCGGTGAACACGGCCCAGCTCGTCGATGCGAGCGGGAACCCGATCACGGGGATCAACGCCAACCCAGCCGCTCCAGACGCTCCCGGGACGCTCGCCGCGCTCCGGGCGCAGGCCGGGTCGGTGTATGCGCGCTCGTGGAGCCTGTACGACGCGGCGGGCCGGCTCACACACGTCATCGACCCGCTGGGGTACGTGCTGCAGACGCAGTACGACGCGGCGGGCCGCGTCCTGTCGCAGACGCGCCTTGCGAACCCCGTCGATACGACCCGGCTCGGGGACGGCGTCGGCGTGACGCTGGTGCTGGGGAGCTACAGCACCACCACCCAGCTCTTGCAGACGAAGACCGGGTCGGGCCCCTATGCCGCGCGGACGCTCAAGGCCACGGTCGCGAGCAGCCAGGGGGCGGGCGTCGCGGTCTCGGGGACCGTGACGTTCTTCGCAGGGACGGCGTGCCTCGGCACGCGGAGCGTGAGCCAGGACGCCACCTCGGGCGCGTGGGCGGCCGAGCTCGAGGTGACGAGCCTCGCTGTCGGTTCGCACGAGATCACCGCCGTCTACAGCGGCGACACGGCCAACCTCGGGAGCACCTCTGCGGTCCTGTCGGAGGTGGTCCAGGAGCTCGTCGAGACGACGACGACGCTGCGCGCCACCCGCGACGCGAGCGCGAGCGGTTCGCCCGTGACGCTCACGGCGACGATCATCGGGGCGAACCCCGGCGGCAAGGTCCTCTTCTACGACGGCGCGAGGCCACTCGGTGAGGCAATGGTCTCCGGAGGCCTTGCGTGGCTCACGGTGACCGGTGTTCCCGCGGGGACGGAGCAGCTCCGTGCGGAGTACTCCGGTGACGGAAGCAACACCGCGAGCACCTCGGCGGACGACCCGGCGCTGGCGGGCTCCGGCGGCGTCGTGAGGCCCACGGTGATGACCGTCGCGACGGTCGGACTCTCGCTCTCCTCGTCGACCCTGATCGTCGGGACTCCTGTCGTCATGACGGCGACCGTCACGGGGAGCGCACCCGGCGGGATCGTCGGCTTTTTCGACGGCGCGTCGCTGCTCGGTAGCGCCATGGTCGCGAACGGGGTCGCGCAGCTCGTCTTGAAGAGCCTCCCGGGCGACGCTGCGCAGATCAAGGCGGTCTACTCGGGCGACCCGTCGAACCTGAGCGCGACGTCCAGCGAGGTGGCGCTGGCGGTGCAGGGGTCGATGGTCGACGCCGCTCCCGCTCCGACGACCACGACGCTGTACGCCTCGAGCGACGACACCGCGAACGACGGCAAGCTCGTGCTCACGGCCGTGGTGGAGGGCCCGGGAACGCTCGCCGGAAAGGTCACGTTCAAGAACGGGACGACGCTCCTGGGCGAGGCGGTGGTCGAGAACGGTCGAGCAGTCCTGACCGTGACCAGGCTCGGTCAGGCGGAGACCGACCTCACTGCGACGTACAGCGGTGACGCGGCGAACGCGTCGAGCGTGGGGACGCTCGGGTCGGCCGTGACGGTCGGGAAGTACGCAAGCACGACGGTGCTCACCACGGCTGGGTCCAGCACGAGCCTCACCTTCACGGCCCGCGTCTACGGAGGCTCCGGGACCGCGCCCACGGGGACGGTCACGTTCTTCAGCGGGACCACGGTCCTCGGGACGAAGACGCTCTCGAACGGACAGGCATCGCTCACCGTCAACATGCTCACGGCGGGCAGCGCGCCCATCAGCGTGGGCTATTCGGGCGACGGAGCCTACGGGAGCAGCGCGGTCACCCAGACGCTCGGAAGGGCCGAGCCCACGGTGGAGCTGACGATCGCCTCCTCCAGCGCAGGGGGAACCACGTCGGCGCTCCTCACTGCGCAGGTGACGGGCCAGGGCGTGGCCACGGGCAAGGTCACGTTCCTCGACGGCGAGCGCGTGCTCGGGTCGGCGACCGTCTCGAACGGCTTCGCAGCCTTCACGGCCACGTTCGGCACCCTCGACAGGACGAGGCTGCACGCGCGGTACGAGGGCGACGCGGTCAACGGGATCGCCACGTCGGCGCCCGTGTCGGACTCGAGCGACATCGCGACCACGACGACGCTCGACCCGGTTCCGACGAGCATCGCGGCAGGCTCGACGCAGACCCTCAGGGCACGGGTGTCCGCTGAAGGGAGCTTCCCGGTCGACGGCGGGTGGGTCACGTTCGTCCTGGGCCAGAAGGTGATCGGGACCGCCAAGGTCGTGGGCGGGGTGGCTTCGCTGACGACCAAGATCTACGGGTCTGCGGGTACGGCGCTGGTGTGCGCGACGTACGCCAGCGATCTCGCGGGCGAAGGCGCCAACCTGCGCTCGAGCACCTCGGCAGGGCGGTCGACGACGCTCACGGGCTCCGCCACGAGACCGTCCGCGCCGCCGACGATCACGACGCTCGTGGTCTCCGACCCGACGCCGGCGCCGAACGCTCCGCTCTCTCTCACCGCCAGCGTGGTGCCGGACATCGTCAACGACGCCGGCGATCACCTGGTGTCCGGAACGGTCGTCTTCTTCATCGACGACCAGATCATTGGAAGCGCCGTCCTCGTGCTCGGCGACGCGACGCTGCGGCTCGACGGGTACGCCTCCGGGACGCTTGGCTTCAAGGCCGTGTACTCTGGCGGTGCGGCCGACGCGACCAGCTCCGCGATCGCCAGCGCGACCGTCGGAATGGTCACGACGACCACGACGTTAGCGGTGTCGGCCACCAGCCTGGCCGCCGGCGCGCCGGTGCGCCTCGTCGCGCAGGTGGCCGGGGGCGTCGGGCTGGGCGGAACGGTCAGCTTCTACAACGGGACCACGAAGCTCGGCAGCGCAACCGTGATTAGGGGGATCGCCAGCTTCAACGCCCCGAGCCTGCCCGCGAACGCGACCGCGAAGCTCAAGGCCGTGTACGGCGGCGACGCCTCGAACGAGACGAGCACGTCGTCCGTGGTGAGCGTAACGGTCGCTGCCGCCAAGACGTACACGGAGACGACGACGACCCTCGAGACGCCGCCGGAGAGCGGGACGTTCGGCTCGAAGTTGACGCTCACGGCGAGGGTGTCGACTCCCGCTGCCACGGGGACCGTGAGCTTCTTCAGCGGGACGGCCCTGATCGGAAGCGCGAACGTCACGTCCGGAGCAGCGACCCTGACGATCGCGACGCTGGGGCTGGGACAGAACGAGCTCAGGGCGGTCTACTCGGGCGATGCGACGTACGGGGCGAGCGCGTCGGCAGTCACGAGAACGACGCTCACGCCGGGCGCGACCCGCACCTCGCTCTGGGTGGAGTCGCGCCAGGCCTCCGGCGACGGCCCACCGCGCTTCGACCTGACCGCGCGCGTCGTCGGCCCGCGCGGCGAGCTCGTGACGGGAACCGTCACCTTCCGCGCGAACGGGGCGGTGATCGGGACCGCGCAGGTGCTGAACGGCTTCGCGACCTACGCGGTGAGTGATCTCGCCATCGGACTGAAGGCGTTCACTGCGGAGTACGCCTGCACGGAGGGGGGCGTGTACCCCGGCAGCACGTCCGCGGTCGTGCATGAGACCTGGCGTGGACTTCCGACGACGCTCGAGGTGGTCTCGGCGTCCTCGCTGAAGAGCGACGAGTCGATCTCGGTCCGGGTGTTGAACGGAACGGCGCCGACGGGAACGGTCACGTTCTTCGATGGCACGACCGTGATCGGAACCGCGTCGGTCGCGGATGGGGTCGCGACGCTGCGCGGGGTGAGCCTGCCGCTGGGTACGAAGGCCCTCGTCGCCATCTACTCGGGCGACCTCGCGAACGGCTCATCGACCGCGACGTTCACCCAGACGGTCACCCCGGTCACGCTGCCGAGCACGCCCGCGGCCAGGCAGGCGACCACGACGAGGCTGACTGGCTCCGCGTCCTCCGTGGCCCAAGGGGACCCGCTGACGTTGACCGCGGAGGTCACCGGCGTGAACCCGTCCGGCTGGGTCACCTTCCTCGCCGGTACGACGGTGCTCGGGAGCGCGCGGATCACGAGTGGCTCTGCCGCCCTGACGATCGCGCAGGTGTCCCTCCCGATCGGCACCGCCACGCTGCAAGCCGTCTACGAGGGGGACACCGGCAATGCGAGCTCGCAGTCGGCGACACGCACGCAGACCATCGAGGACGGGACCGTCCCCCTCGTCGCCGCGCAGCACGGCGATGATCGGACGACGCTGAACGTCCACGACGATGACGGGCTGCTGCGCGCGAGCATCGACGGGGAGGGGTACCTCACCGAGTACCAGTACGACGCGGCAGGGCGGCTCGCGAAGACGATCGGCTACGCGAACAGGCTCCCGGACTTCACCGCGGCGGCGAGCATCGCCGCACGGGTCGACACCGCGCGCGAGACCGGGAGCCTGGCCGGGCTCCTGCCGGAGCCGGTGGCGGACGCGGACGTCGTCACGACGATGACGTACGACGCCCGTGGGCTCAAGGTGTCGAGCATCCTCGAGGGGGAGGTGTCGAACGGGACGCTGCAGCGGACGGAGTTCGTCTACGACGCAGAGGGTCGGCTGACGACGACGATCCGGTACGACGACGAGCCGAGCCGTCCAGCGACGGAGCGGACGCAGACGGCGAGCACCACGTACGATGCCCGAGGGCGGGTCGCGACGACGACGAACGCCGAAGGGACGACGACCAGGTACGAGTACGACGACGTCGGATCCCGCTGGACGAAGAAGACGGTCGCGTACGGGACAGCCGAAGCGCGAGCCTACCAGACGAACTACGACGTCCAGGGTCGCGTGACCGGGGAGCTCGACCCCCTCCTTCACGGCCTGGCGTACACGTACGACAAGTCCGGCCGCAGGACCACGGTCGAGGATGCCAACGGCTACCGAACAGTCTTCTACTACGACGAGGCCGGCCGCCTGCGCTTCACGATCGATGCGCTCGGGGGCGTGTCGGAGCAGGTGTACGACGCGCTCGGGCACCTCATCACCACGATCTCGTACCAGGCGACGATCCCGCTCGGAGTGCTCGGTACGCTGGCCGGCGGGCTCCTCTCCGGTGCCGCCCAGTCGGTTCGCGATGCGCTGGCCGCCGCGGCGAACACCACGCTGGACGCGGCGGTCCACTACGAGTACGACGCGCGCGGCCAGGTGGTGAAGACGATAGACGCATTGAAGGCGGTTCGCACCGCGAGCTACTCCGCCTTCGGGCAGGTGGTCGAGGAGGGATCGTCGAGGAACCCGAGCACCCACGCGGTGTCGGTGTTCACGACGCACAGGTACGATCGCCGCGGACTCGAGACGGAGACCGTGGGCGACGTCCGCGAGGAGAACGCGCGGACGCGGATGGTGTACGACGCGTTCGGCCGCCTCACCGACACCTGCGACGCCCGGGACAATCACTGGCAGCGGAGCTACGACCGCGCCGGGCGGATCGTCGAGTCGAGGGATCCGCTCCAGTCGAGCGGGCCCCGCACCGAGTACGACGCGTTCGACCGCGTCCTGAGGCAGCTCGACGCGTTCGGGAACGCGACCACGTACGCGTACGACACGGCGGCCCTCACGGTGAAGGTCACGACGCCCGAGGGGGCATGGGTCGAGACCAAGCGCACTCGCCATGGAGAGACGCGAACGGTCACCGATGCCAGGTCGCAGACCGTCAACACCTACTGGCCCGATGGCCGGCTCAAGCGCGTCCAGAAGCTGCTCGACGGGCAGCTCGTCGACGTGGCGTTCCATCGGTACGATGACGGCGGACGGCTCACCGCCACATGGGACGCGAACAGGCTCCAGGCGCCGTTCGGCGAGGAAGGCCCGACAAGCGAGCCGAGCGTTCGGACGGAGTACGACGAGCTCGATCGCGTGACGAAGCGTGTCGTCTACACGGGGACGGAGGCGCTCGAGACGTCGTACGTCTACGGGACCTCGGGCGCGTACGACTACGTCGACACGATCGATCCGAGGAGGGTGACCACCCGGACCCTCTTCGATGCGAACGGGCGGCTTCACCAGCAGATCGTCGATCCGGGCGGCCTGAACCTCGTCACCAAGTACGGCTACGACGATGCCGGGAACACGCTCGAGGTGACGAGCCCGCGCGGTACCGTCACCGAGTACGGGTTTGACGGGCTGCATCGGCGGAAGACGACGATCGTCGATCCGGGCGGCCTGAACCTCATCGAGCGGTACGACTACGACGCGAACGGGAACCCCATCCGGAAGACGGACGCGAACGGCAGCGTCACGCGGTTCGTGTACGACGCCGCGAACCGTCTTGCGTTCACCGTCGACGCGGTGGGCGGGGTGAGACGCAACGTCTACGACGCGAACGGCCGCGTGCAGGCGAGCATCGCGTACGCGAAGGCCATCGACGTGTCGCGCCTCGGCGCCAGCGTCTCCGAAGGAGACGTGACGGCCCTGCTCAGCCTCGGCGACGTCACGAGCCCCGATCTCGTCACCTACAACCTGTACGACCGCGACGGTCGGCTTGCGTATACCGTGGACGGGACGGGCAGCGTCACCCGGACGATGTACGACGCGACCGGGCAGGTCACGGAGCAGCGGGCGTACGGGAAGGCGCTCGTGCTCGGCAAGGCGGTGGCATCCGGGCCCGAGGTGGACCCGGACCAGATCGAAGCGCTCCGGGGCGATCTCCTGGCCGGACGTGCCTCGACCGCGCTCGCCGCGCTCGCCACGACCAGCGACCGCCGGACCCGGACGGTCTACGACGAGCTCAACCGAGCCGTGTACGTCCTCGACGGCGCGGGCTCGGTGGTGAAGCAGGAGTACGACCGGAACGGGAACGTCACGATCCGGACTGCGTACGCGGTGAGCATCTCGCCGGACACGGCGCTCGACGAGACGTCGATCTCGAACGCGGTCACGGTCGAGCTCGGGAAGCTCGCAGCAGGGGCGCTCCGGCAGGCCGAGACCCGCAGCTACTACGACGCGGCCAACCGGCTCACGTGGTCCGTGCAGGCGCTCGGCGGCGCCGAGGACAAGGGCGCCGTCACCCGGCTGCAGTACGACGAGAACGGCAACGTGACGAGGCGGAGCTCGTTCGAGGCCGCGATCGTGATGGGCACGGATCCCGCCACGGCGGCGCTCGGGGCCGAGCGGTACACCGCCTCGACCTACGATCGGGCGAACCGGCTCGAGACCACGACCGACGCGCTCGGCGGCACCGTCACGCAGGTCTACGACGAGAACGGGAACGTGATCTCCCGGACGGCGCGCGATCCCGGCTCGGTCGCGGACGGCAGGCCCGAAGAGACGCGGACGACGGAGTTTGCGTACGACGCCGCGAACCGGCTCCGGTTCACGCTCGACGCGGCCGGGGCGCTCACCGAGAACACCTACGACGCGGCCGGCAACGTAGTGCAGACCCGGGCATACGCGGCTTGGCCGACGGCCGCCCTGCCGACCTTCGACCCGGTGACCAACGTCCTCTCGAACGAGCCGACGCGGGACGACGCCCTCGATCGCGTGACGACGAACGCGTTCGACGCCTCCGGGCGGCTCGTCTACACCGTGGACGCGCTCGGGTACGTGAAGAGGACCAGCTTCGACGGCGCTGGCCGGATCACCGCGGTCACGCGCTACGGCGGAAGCATCGAGGCCCCCGCAACGATCAGGGCCGCCGGCCAGATCGCCGCGCTGGTCCGTCCGGCCCCGGACGTCGATCAGACGGACACGTTCGAGTACGACGCCGCGGGCCGGCTCCTCGCAAGCACGGACGCGCTCGGGTACTCCGAGCGGTTCGTGTACGACGGGCTCGGCAACAAGGTGGAGTTCTGGAACAAGAAGGACCAGCTCTGGCAGTACAAGTACGACGGCGCGGGGCGGCTCAGCGAGGAGTGGTCGCCGGTCGTGGACGTCCACTCCGCGCGCCAGGTGGTGGGCGACCTCGGCGACGTCGCCGGGACCGTCGAGCGGAGGTCCATCGTCCAGGTGAGCACGTACGACGGCCTGGGGAACGTCGTCGCGAAGAGCGACGCGCGCGGGACGACCTTCGGGGAGGCGCCGCAGGAGCTCCGGACGCTCAGGTTCGAGTACGACGCGATGGGCCGCCAGGTCCGGACGGTCCTCCCGCCCGTGGATGGAGACGTGGACGCGGTCGACACCAGGGTCGCGTACAACGCCTTCGGCGATGCGATCTGGGGTCAGGACGTCACGAAGAACTACAGCGTCAAGGTCTACGACGCGCTCGGGCGGATCGAGTACGAGATCGACGCGGCAAGATACGTGACGCGCTACACCCGCAACGCGTTCGGCGAGGTCACCAAGCTCACGCGCTACGGCGCCTGCCTCGAAGCCATCCCGAACCCGAGCGCCGTCACCAAGGCGTGGGTCGAGGAACAGCTCGGGGGCGCGCAGGACAAGACGTCGCGCGTCCTCGAGACGACCTACGACTCGCTCGGACGGGCGAAGACCGTCGTCCAGCCGGCGAGCTACGTGAACGACGGCAAGGGCGGCGCCAGCTACGTCGCCGCTGCCCGGACCGAGAACGAGTACGACGCCTTCGGTCAGCTCGTCGAGTCCAGGGCGCTCTCGGCCCAGTCCGACACGTCCGAGACCTGGAAGCTCACGAACAGGGTGTACGACCAGCGCGGCCGCGAGATCCTGTCGGTGGACGAGACCGGTTACGTCACGCGGCGGACGTACGACGCCGCCGGGAACGTGACGCGCGTGACGGAGTATGCGCTGGCGTACACCGGAGGACGCACACAGCAGGAGCTGCGGGCGCTCACGAACGCGACGACCGGGAGCGATCGCGCGACCGCGTACCGCTACGACCGGAACAACCAGAAGACCAGCGAGACCATCGTCGGCATCGACTACAGCGTCTCGTCCGACGGGACGAGCGCCATCGGCGATCTCACGACGACGTACGGCTACGACGCCGCCGGGAAGCTCACGCGGGTCACCGATGCGCGCGCCAACCTCGATCCCCTGACCGCCGCCGACCACAGCACGTACACCTACTACGATGCGCTCGGGCGCGTGATCGCGACCGTGGCGCCGGCGCGGGTGGACGGGATCGATCCGTCGAACTCGCTCACGCCGCTCACCACGATCGGCTACGACGCGTACGGCAACGCCGTCCTCAGGACCGAGCACGCGACCGGGATCGCGTCCGTGAGCGGGCAGGATCCGAAGGGGGTCTCGGCCCCGACTGCGCCCGAGAGCGCAGACGATCGGATCAGCGTCATGACGTACGACGCGCGCGGCAACGTCACGAAGGCGCAACGCACCCGGTCCACGAACGAGGCCGGGCAGAGCACCTGGATCACGCAGGACCTCTCGTACGACGCCGCGGGGCGGGTCACGCGCCAGTCGCAGTCGGTGACGATCGGCGGATCCCCGCAGAAGCTCGAGACGTCCTTCGCGTACGACGCGCTCGGCCGGCAGATCGCGATGATCACCCCCGGCACGAGCCACAGGTACGACGCGACGATCAAGGACATCGTGGCGAAGAGCGCGACCGAGCTCGCCCAGAGCGCCTACACCACGGTGACGAAGTACAACGCGTACGGCGAGATGACGGCCCGGAAGGTGCTGGAGGGCGTCGTCACCAACCCCCTGGAGCTCGAGGCGAACGCGACCTGGGAGACGTGGGACTACGACGACGCCGGGCGTGTCTGGCGCACGCGGTCCGCGGACGGGAAGCTCGCCGTTCACTTCTACGATCTGCAGGGGAACGAGACGGTCCGGCTGGAGAGCGCCGGGACCGCGGACCTGGGCGGCTACTCGCTCGATAGCCTCGCGACCCTCTCGGCGACTCAGGAGGGCATCCGCCGCACCGAGACGCGCCGCGAGGTGGGCACCATCGCGCTCGAGCTCGACGGGAAGTGGAGAACCGTCACGTGCCGGATCACGACCGAGACCCTGCCGTCCCGGCGGGACTTCCTCGACGGCGAGGCGTACCGGCCCTCGATCCGCCGGGTGCTGGATCGCTGGGGGAACGTGGTCCTCCAGAGCGATCCGGGCACCACCCCGAGCGTCAACACTCGCTACGCGTTCAACGCGCGGAACCAGCTCGTGGAGCAGCGCCAGGCGGATCCGAACGGCACCGCGTACGGCGGTCCGCTCACGCGGATCTACTACGACGCGGCCGGGAACCAGGTTGCGGTGCGCGACGCGCGCGGGTTCGTGAACGGGCGGGAGTACGACGCCTCGGGCCAGCTCGTGCGGGAGCTCCACGCGGACGGTGGCGTGGTCCGGTACTCGTACGATGCGCTCGGGAACCGGCTCCAGACGATGGACGCGGAGGACAATCGGTCGTGGTTCGGCTACGACCGGCTGGGCCAGAACACGTGGATCCGCTCGCAGGACGTCGCGGTCTTCGGGACGGATATCAGCCTGCAGGTCTTCGAGGGCGAAGAGACGCAACTCGAGACCCTGTTCGAGTACGACGAAGCAGGGCGCAGGATCCGGGAGACGAACGCGGCGGGGGAGGTGAAGGAGCACCTGTACGACCTCCGCGGCAACGTCGTGCAGACCGTGCAACGCTTCTACGACGCGCAGGGCGCGCTGGTCGGGGAGCTCGCCGGGACGAAGAGCGCCTACGACGCGGACGGGAAGGTCGTCGCCCAGGTGGACCCGAACGGCGAGGTCGCGACCTGGAAGTACGACGCATTCGGGAGGCTCGAAGGGCACACGGATCTCGCGGGATCCGCGTACGTCTATCGGTACTCGAAGGCCGGCGACCTCTACCACATGTACGGTGGCGTGGCCGAGACGCTGCGGGACGTGATGTACGAGTACGACGGCGCCGGCCAGCTCGTGAGGATCACCGACACCGGCTTCGCCGGCAAGCTCGAGGTCCTCGAGAACCCTGTCCCGATCCCGATCACGGATCGCCACCTCCAGAAGACGTACTACGCGTACGATGCGGCGGGCCGGCGGATCCTCGAGGTCCTCACCGAGAACGGGATCACGTACCAGAACCAGCGGCTCGGGTACGACGCGCTGGGGCGGCTCAGCCAGGTCGACGCCATGGACGGCGTCAGCATCCACTTCGACCACGACGCCGTCGGGAACCGGATCCACCAGGTCAATACCTTCACCGCGCAGGTCAAGCGGATGGTGGAGGACAAGGCCCGGACCGGACCGTACGGCACGGAGGTCGTCGTGGGGCACCACACGGTGTACGACGCCGAAGCGCACGTCCAGGACCTCTGGTTCGCCTACGACTCGATGAACCGGCAGGTCCTGGTGGACGGCGCGAAGAACGGCGACGCCACCGACCTCGCCAACATCACCGCGGACCAGGGCCACATCCTCACGTACGACAAGAACGGCAACCGGACCTCCGACCGGACCTGGGGCCGCCAGGTGAGGAAGGTTCTCGCCTCATCGAGTCTGTTCTACGACAAGCGGGACGGAGTCTTCACCGAGTACTACGAGTACGACGCGCTCAATCGACTCGAGCGGGTGCGGCTCGGGGTGTTCGACGAGAGCTGGAACGAGAGGGGACCGCAGGAGGCGATGTCCGTGGAGAGGCGCAAGTACGACGCTGCCGGCCGACTGGTGCAGCTCGGCACGGACGCGGAGGCGGACTGGGACTTCGTGTCGAAGATGGCGGAGGACTCCGAGGCGAACGGAATCCGGGTGCGTACGAACTACTACGACCAGGTGGGCCGCCTCTACAAGCAGAAGGTCCACAGGCCGAAGACGGACGACTACGACAGCCTGGTCACGTACAAGCGGATGGATGCCGGGTGGATCCCGGAGCACTACGAACCAAGGACGATGACCTATGGTGGCAAGACGTACACGTATGAGGAGCTGGTCCCTGGGCGAGCCGTGTTCGAGGAGTCGTCCGGCTACGACGCTGCCGGCAACGTGATCGGATACGTGATCAAGGACTCGTCGGGCGAGCGGTTCGCGACCATGAACTACGCGGTCGAGCGTCCGGACGGGACCAAAGAGAACATCCATCTCCGCAGAGGGGAGGGGTACCTCGACCCGGGCACGACGATCTTGGAGCAGGGGGAGTACTCGAGCATCGGGTTTGTCGACTACGTCGCGGGCGGATGCGACCCGCTCGACATGCTGTTCCCGTACAGCAAGGACGGCGAGACCAGGAGGACGCGGACCCAGTACGACGGGAACGGGTTCCTGGTCGGAGTGAACGACGGGAACGACCAGGGCGACCGGATCATCTTCAACGACGCCGCGGGGATCGCGCTCCAGAAGATGCAGGAGGGCCGCATCCTCCGTCAGGTGGTCGCGAACGGGAAGGTGATGGGGCTCTACGGAGAGGGGGTCGATCCGAAGAAGCCGTTCAAGCGCAGCGGCGATCCCAACTACGTGGTCCAGGGAGACTTCGACCAGAGCTACCGCCCGATCACGAACGCGTATCCGATGGCGGGAGCCGGGCAGTACGTGGTGAAGGCGGGAGACACCCTGCGGACGATCGCGCAGGACGCGTACGGGGATGCGGGGCTGTGGTACCTGATCGCCGACGCGAACAACCTGC
>JAEYOU010000190.1 GCA_023411405.1 Pseudomonadota bacterium
GCCGCGGGGCGGAGTTCACGGTGTCCCTCCCGCTCGTGCCCGCCCTCGCTCCCGCCGCGGGCGCGGAGGGCGCGGCGCCGGCGCGCGACGCGAGCCGGCTCGTCGTGATCGTCGAGGACAACGTCGACGCCGGCGCGACGCTCGGCGAGATCCTCGAGCTCTCCGGGCACCGCGTCCGCCTCGCGCGCGACGCCCGCGCCGGCCTGGCGCTCGCGCGCGAGCTGCACCCCGACGTCGTCCTCTGCGACATCGGGCTCCCGGACATGGACGGCTACGACTTCGCCCGCGCGGTACGGCGCGACGCCGCGCTCGCGGGGACGCGCCTCGTCGCCGTCACCGGGTACGCCCAGCCCGAGGACCGCGCGCGCGCGCTCGCGGCCGGGTTCGACGCGCACCTCGCGAAGCCCCCCGCGATCGAGGAGCTGGAGGCGGTGCTGCTGGCGACGTGACACGCCGAACGGCGTCCGCCGAACCTCGCGCCACAGCCAGGCCCGACCCCTCCGGGGTGCGACTGAACCTTCCTCACCCCGGGCGAAGACGGACCCACGGCAAAATACCCCGGCTAAAAAAACCTTCAGTTTTCGCCTCGGCTTACCCGCATGGGGACACATACCCACAGCTGACACCCGGCTGGGTCGGTTGCTCGTGGTAAAGAACGCCCCCACATGAACTACGCAGCCGACCTCGTGGCTCACGGGCCTTCCCGTACGGGGCACCCGCTGTTCGTGGAGGTGGACTCCGGGCGGAGCGTCTCCTGGGAGGAGCTCCGCGCGCGCGTGCAGGCGCTCGCCGGGCACCTGCTCGCACGCGGAGTGACGAGCGGCAGCAAGGTCGTCCTCCACCTCTTCAACTCGATCGACGCGGTCGTCGCTCACCTCGCGGTGCACTACCTCGGCGGGGTCGCGTGCTGGGTGGACGCGCTCGTGCAGCCGAAGAGCATGGGGCACTACGTCGGCGTGACGGGGTGCCGGCTCCTCCTCACGCACTGCGCGAAGGACGCGCTCGACCCCGTGGTCCTCGCCGCGACGGATCTCCTCCCGGCCGCGGACCTCGAGCGGCTCTCGGCGACGCCGCCGCCGGCGCCGTGCCCGGCGGCCCCGTACGACTTCGCGCCGGACGAGCCGTCGTACGTCTACTTCACCTCCGGTACGACGAGCCTGCCGAAGGGCGTCGTCCTCACGCCCGGCAACCACGCGAGCTTCACCCGGATCTGCGATCGGTACTGGAAGCCGGTGGACGAGACCTCGCGGCACCTCTGCTACGTGCCGTTCTCGCACGGCTTCGGGACCGTCTTCCTGGTGCCGCTCACGCTCCGCAAGCGTTCGACGACCTTCCTCATGCGGGCGTTCCACCCGCTCAAGGTGCTCGAGACGATCGAGCGCGAGCGGATCACGCACCTCTACGGCGTGCCCTCGCACTACCAGCAGCTCCTGCGGATGAAGCCGAGGCGGGAGGCGCTCTCGTCGCTGCGGATGGCGTTCTGCGCCGCGGCGAAGCTCGAGCACGGCCTCATGCTCGACTGGGAGCGCGCCTCGGGCGTCGTGCTGTGCGAGGGGTACGGCCTCATCGAGACGTGCTGCGGCGTCACCTGGCGCGTGGGAGAGCCCTCGCGCGGCACGGGCGACATGGGGCCGTGTCCGGATCCGGAGCTCGTGGAGATCGGCATCCTCGACGAGGACGATCGGCCGGTGCCGCCGGGCACGACGGGGCAGATCGCGGTCCGCGGCCCGAGCGTCATGCAGGGCTACCTGGGCGATCCGGAGGCCACCGCCCGCGCCATGGCCGGGGCCTGGTTCAAGTCCGGCGATCAGGGGCACGTGACCGCGGACGGCCGGCTGTTCCTCACCGGGCGCATCAAGGACATCATCAACATCGCGGGCATCAAGGTCTCGCCCTTCGAGGTCGAGGCGGTGCTCGACGCCCACCCCGCGGTCCTCCAGTCGGCCGTCACGGCGGTCACCGACGCGCTCTACGGCGAGGTCGTGAAGGCGTTCGTGCGCCTGCGGCCGGGGCATGAGCTCACCGAGCGCGATCTCATCCGGTTCGCGAGCCAGCAGCTCATCAACTTCCAGGTCCCGAAGGTCGTCCAGTTCGTCGACTCGTTCCCGCTCAACAACATGGGGAAGCTCGACCGGAAGCGGCTCGGCACGCTGTAGCGCGGCGCGCACGACCCGGAGGACGCAGCAGGCGGCAGGCAGCGGACGCACGTGGGGAGGGCAGATGCGGACGAGCGATCTCGAGGGCGGGTACGCGATCGTCGGGGTGGGGGGCGTGTTCCCGGACGCGCCGGAGCTGGCGACCTTCTGGCGCAACATCCTCGAGAAGCGCGTCTCGATCCGGAAGTTCCCGCCGGACTCGATCGTGAGCCGCGTGTTCTGGCGGCCCGAGGCGCTGAAGAAGCCGCAGCGGGACGACAAGACGTACACGGACCTCAGCGGCGCCATCGAGTCCTTCGACTTCGACCCGGAGCAGTTCCGCATCCCGCCGGCCGTGGCGAAGCACATGGACCCGAACCAGAAGATCGCGCTCCTCGCGGCGCAGCAGGCGCTCTCCGGCGGCGCGCTCGCGTCCGTGGCGAAGGAGCGGGTCTCGGTCTTCATGGGCAGCACCATGATCGGACCGCTGCACCACGAGTTCGTGCGCCGCTTCGCGTTCCAGCGGTTCGCGCACCACCTCGAGGAGAGCCCGGCGGCGCGGGCGCTCCCCCCGGAGCGGCGCCGGGCGATCCTCGACGAGGTCCAGGAGCGCGCGCTCGCCGGCACGTTCGGGGTCACCGAGGACAGCGCGCCGGGCGTGCTCCCGAGCATCATCGCCTCGCGCATCTGCTCGGTCTTCGACCTGAGGGGCCACGCGTTCCTCATCGACGCGGCCTGCGCGTCGGGGCTCGCCGCGGTGGCCTGCGGCATCCAGCAGCTCCGGCTCGGCGAGGCCGACGCGGTGGTCTGCGGCGCGGCCGACATGGGCAACACCGAGGAGGGCCACATCTACTTCTCGGGCATCGGCGCGCTCTCCCCCGACGGCTCGTTCCCGTTCGACGCGCGCGCGAACGGCTTCGTCATCGGGCAGGGCGGCGGCGTGGTCGTGCTGAAGCGGCTCGCCGACGCGATCGCCGCGGGCGACCGGATCTACGCGGTCGTCACCGGCTACGGCCAGACGAGCGACGGCAAGGGGAAGGCCATCGCCGCGCCCAGCGAGGTCGGGCAGGCGCTCACCATCCAGCGGGCCTGCGAGATGGGCGGGCACGCCGCGGACACGATCGAGCTGTACGAGGCGCACGGCACGTCCACGCAGGTGGGCGACAGGAGCGAGACGAACGCGCTCAAGCGGGCGTTCGCGGCGATGGGGGCCGCGGGGCGCGGCTTCTGCGGGATCGGCTCGGTCAAGTCGAACATCGGCCACCTCAAGTCCGCCGCCGGGATCGCGGGCCTGCTCAAGGCCGTGCTCGCGCTTCACCACAAGTGGCTGCCGCCCACGGCCGGGTTCGAGCGGCTGTCGCCGGCGATCCAGCTCGACGGCTCGCCGTTCTACGTCCTCTCCGAGGGCAAGGCGTGGGCCGCGAAGGACCACCCGCGGCGCGCCGGCGTGAGCGCGTTCGGGTTCGGGGGCGCGAACTACCACCTGGCGGTGTCCGAGTACCGGGAGGAGGACTACCGGAGATCCGCTCCCGCTCGCACTTCGACAGGCTCAGTGCGAGCGGAGCTCGAGAGTACCGCTCGTCCTGAGCCTGTCGAAGGACGAGCGGAGACCGCGGCCCCCGCCCCGCTCTGGGAGGTCGCCCTCCTCCGCGGCTCCGACCCCGCCCAGCTCCTCTCCGACGCCGCCGCGCTCGAGGCGCAGCTCGACGATCCCGCCCTCGACCTCCCGGAGGTCCTGGCCGAGGCGAACGCGCGGCCCGGCCGCGCGAGCGCGTGCCGCCTCGCGTGCACGGTCCGTTCGCGCGAGGACCTGCGCGCCAAGCTCGCGCTCGTCCGCGCCGCGGGGCCCTCGCCCGAGGCCCTCGCGCAGCTCCAGCCGAAGGGCGTCTTCTTCGACGCCGCGCCGCCGCGCGACCTCTCGCAGGTGGCGGTGCTCTTCCCGGGGCAGGGGGCGCAGTACCCGGACATGCTGGCCGAGCTGCGCGGGCGGTTCGGCGCGGCGCGGAACGTCCAGGCGCGGGCCGATCGGCGCTGGCGGTCGCTCGCGGGGACCTCGGTCACCGCCCTCGTCGACAGCGCGGGAGACCGCGAGGCCGCCGCGGAGCGGCTCCGCCAGACCGTGCACACGCACCCGGCGGTGGTGACCGCGAGCCTGGCCTCGTTCGCGGTCCTCGAGCAGATGGGGCTCCGGCCCGCGCGGATGATCGGCCACAGCCTGGGCGAGTTCACCGCGCTCCTCGCCGCCGGCCGGCTCTCGCTCCCGGACGGGCTGGCC
>JAEYOU010000197.1 GCA_023411405.1 Pseudomonadota bacterium
TCCGCGTCATAACACAACTTCAGAACTTTTCGGCTTTTTAATGGGTTCCAATAAGCTTTCCTTACAAACGTATCCTTTGAAAAAATGATTAATTCTCCAGGTTCCACACGGAAAATGTTCTGATAGGGTGTTTCGCGGGGTTCTGTTACTATCTTCAGATTATCCTGCGCCAAAAAATCTACTAGCCATCTTTCATTTTTACTAGGTTTTAAAAGTTGAACTAATGGATCCAGTAAAGTGGAAAAATACACTTTCCCACTTTCAAACGCATAATAAACGGAACGATTACCAACAGCGTCATTTGCCAAACTAAATGTCTCTTTTTGAGGTTCGTAATATGCAAACACATATGCCCCCAGCATGCCATCTAAAGCCTTATCCATGTCCTTGCCTATACATTGATACATAATCTCGCCGTCTGGACTTTCCTCACTAGTCGTGGGAGTGAGAGAAAACATCTCTACCAATTGCTTCCTATTATCCAGTATAACATCTGCTACCATATAGCCTTGTAAAATATCTGTATGGTATGGAAAATGCTCATCATGTGATTCCCTAGTTATATACTGAATTCCGGTACATAAATAACAATTACCCTCCAAATAAGTATCAATTCGATCTATCTTTTTCTTCAGATATACTGAAAATATCCCTTTAGTCACTCTCTTATCTATATCTTTCCCCGTTAAATCAACAATTCCCCAAATAGCAGACATGTATTATGTACCTTCCACTTTCCCCATATATTAATACTAACAATAAAATTCTTAAAATCTATATTATACTATTACATATACGTATAAACAATGATTAACACAGAAACCCATTTTATTGCAACTTATTTCTATCAACAAAAATCACCTGTCTGAGTAGGCTGGTACCCTTTACATAGGTTGCACCAATATCTGCCTCATGTAGCAAAACATTTAAACCTGTGTGTACTCTTCACTAACTGCAGTCTTTTTAATTAGTGCACCGCTGGCAATATTATATTCGTAATATGGTAAATATATTAGTTTATGGCATTTTTTACCATTTCTTGTCAATTAATAAAGCATTCTTATGTTGACACCTTTTTTTAGCACAAGTATAATTGTTACATTATTAGAAAGGAAAATTGCATTTCCAATTGCAGATTAATTATGAAAAAAAGAGTAAAAGTAGGTGTGATTACCATATGGGATATTGATAATTATGGTAACCGTTTGCAAAATTATGCACTTCTTACTATTATAAAAAAATTAGGATATGATTCTTATACGTTAAAAGTCTGGCCACAAAGCTACCTCAAGCGATCATTCCAATACATAACTAATTATGATGTCTCCATATTACGAATACTTAAAGAACGTTTAGAAGGTAATGTTCGGAAAGCAAATTTTCTTTTATTTGAAAAGAAGAATATACCAAAAGATCGACGATTTTATAATTGTAAGTATGATAAAAAGTTGCTTAACAAAAAATATTCTATCATTGTTGTAGGAAGCGATCAAATATGGCATCCTGTATTTTTAAAAAATAAGAATTTTTTTCCAACTTTTGCTAATTCAATAATAAATACAATATCGTATGCGGCAAGCATTGGTGTAAGTCAACTAAATGAAGTAGATAAGATCAATTTGCGTGATGGGCTAAGATACATTAAACACATATCTGTCAGGGAAACTCAAGCTGCATCCATTATTTCTGACTTAGGAATGAACACTCCAGAAGTGGTTTTAGATCCTACCATGCTTATTGATAAAAATGAATGGAGTAATCTTGAAATAAAGCCCTCGTATGCAGAAAAAAAATATCTTTTAGTCTACTTTCTCGGTGAGATTTCAGAAGAACGTTTACAACTAATTGATAAGATAAGCAAAGAATATCAACTACAAATCATTACTCTGGGAGATAGGAAATATTCTGAAATATACACAGCCGGACCAGCAGAGTTTCTATTTTTATTTCATCATGCTACCCTCATATTTACTGATTCCTTTCATGGTTGTGTATTTTCTATACTTTTTAATAGCCCTTTTTATGTATTTAGTAGAGAAGATCGTCTTGAAAATATGAGTTCCAGAATTGATACTCTTCTTGCTTACTTTAACCTGCAGAATAGAATTGTAGATGATGTTTCCACTTCTATTTCACTTACATATGACTTTACACTTTGTGACAAACAATTATTAGATTTGCGTGCAAAATCCATTAACTTTCTTAAAACAGCATTACTTGACTCGAATAATGAGGTATAGAATATAATGATTCATATTGATAACAAAGCTGATTGCTGTGGTTGTGGAGCATGTACTATATCATGTCCCCAAAAGTGTATTACAATGGTAAACGATACCGAGGGGTTTTTATACCCAGTGGTAGATCAAGAAAAATGTGTTAATTGTAAAATATGTGAAAGGGTTTGTCCGATTAGTAATCGAGCATATACATCTCAACGTTTTTCCTTGCCCAAAGGATACATTGCTTATTGTAAGAATGCAAATGTACGATTGAATAGTTCCTCTGGTGGCATCTTTTCAGTTTTAGCAGACTATATATTTAGTGAAAATGGATATGTCTTTGGTGCTGCTTTTGATGAAAATTTTAACGTCCATCACATTTGTATATCTTCTACTAAAAACATAGGATTATTACGTGGTAGTAAGTATGTTCAAAGTACCACAGAATCTACTTTTTATGAGGTAAAGCAACTTCTAGACTTAAATCAGAAAGTGCTTTATTCTGGAACTGCCTGTCAGATAGCCGGGCTTAATTCCTATTTAGGTAAAAGATACACAAATCTAATCACAATTGATATTTTATGTCACGGTGTTCCTTCTCCACTTGTTTGGTACAGATACATACATGAACAAGAAAAAAAGCATAATTCTATTCTAAAAAGTATTGTTTTTCGTAGTAAACGAACCGGTTGGAAATCCTATTCTGTTCTATATCGCTTTCAAGATGGAAAAGAGACATCAAGGAAATTTAGAAGAGATCCTTATATGCAGCTTTTTTTAAGTAACATTTGTTTACGTCCCTCTTGTCACAAGTGTGCTTTTAAAAATTTACAACGTTGCTCAGATATCACAATTGGTGATGCATGGGGTGTTGAGCGATACCACCCTGATATGGATGATGATAAAGGTACCTCCATCATACTGCTTCATACGGAAATAGGCGAAAACTTGTTTCACATAATAGAACATAACTTAGTATATCATGAAGCTGATGTGGAAAAAATTTTACCTCCTTGGTCAGACGCAAGGAAATCTGTAGTACCGCATAAGGATCGTAAAATTTTTTTTCAAAAGATAAATGGCGGAAAAAAAGTACTATCTCTATCACGCCTTGTTCGTCCTAGCGTCTTTACGCGTGTTTATTATCGCATTATGAGAGAAATAAAAAAGTAGTTGGTAAATTCAATTCATGAACTTATCAACTACTGCATAGCCTTCACCATTACCACCGGTAACATATGCTTCACCACATCTAAGCCAGGCATGAGCTATCATTTTTTCTCCCTCCATGCCGCACCCCAAATACAGGGTTGAAGAAATGCGCTTTTTCATTAATAATTTTTGTGCTGTAAGTGCACGAACCAAACATTTACTTTCCCAAGACGTCTTTTCGCAGATTTGGTTAACACAATAAGAAACTTTTATTGCATATTTGTAATTAACCATACTTTCTTCATAAGGTGATTCTACTCCTTCTTTTCCCCATCTTTTCTTCATTTTTTTTGTATCCATATGTAAAATTTGAAATCGATACCATGCTGAATAAATCCAACATTGTAATGATAAGGATTTATGGTTGTTATACCTAATAAAATTTAATATCTTCTTAAAAAACTGCATTCCCTTATAACTCCATCTTCAGATTTTAAAGCCCAAATCCATTTTTTCATAGATTGTCTTCAACATCTGAATATTATTATCATCTATATTGTTTATCATCTTTCTTTTGTATATTCCTTTATTCTCCCATATACCACACCAACCTCTTGTCAACCATGCCCAAGGAAGTAACCATGGCTTGTTTTCTAAATAAGAGTAGTATTCCGACATGTATGATAATGGTGGAAAGATGTACCACATTTTTAATTGAAATCTTGAAACCTTTTTGTTCCTTTGTTTTTCTTCCGCAAACTTATTCCATATTCCATTCTCATCTTTTCCATATATACCACTATCTAGCATATAGGAAAAAATATAATCATATAATTCCTCGTGTGGCTTCTCATCCAACCACACATAGGCAAGTTTCTCCATATGTTTTGTAAAAGTTAATATTCCACACTTCTTTAACTCAGAATCTACATAATTTCTATTCATTTTGTTACCATACTTATTCAGATAGACATAGATATCGACTAAATGCCTAATTCCACATCCCATCTGATAAAAGTGTTTTGCCATATGTGCCATCATATAGATGTAGAAATTGTCTATGCTAAACTCATATGTATACTTACATCCATCCTTTAAGCTTGTCCTCGAAAAATTAGTAAAATAACTATATTGGTTTTTGTCTACAGTTCTATCATATAGCACATGATGTGCCTCTACAACCATACCATCCAATCTTGTATATATGTCATGATGCTTAATAGACTGTGACAAAGTATAGCCACGTTCAAGTAGAATGTTTTGGGCTTTCTCCATACCTGTCCCTTCAATCAACATATCAATATCACTCATCTCACGCATCTCAGGTGATGGATAAAGAAACCTTAAAACTGCGCCTTTCATTGGTTGATTTACAATTCCTGCATTCTCAAAACATTCTTCTAATGACTTTATTTCCAAAATCTGCTTAGTAGATATAAACAGACTTGCAATTATTCTTTTTCGAAGTTGCTCTCTTTCTTCTTCTGATATGTTTGGAATTTTAACGAGTGCTCCCAGTAATAAATATAGCAAATGGTTTGATTCAGCAATTTTTATTAATTCAACTACTGTAATACCGTTAGGCAATTGTCCAGCAGTATTACCATTTAGTTGTGCTTTTACTAATTCAGCTAAATAACTACCTATTCCATACATACTAATCATCACACCCCTTATATCAAATCTAAAATATACTTTTTTAACTTGGTAAATTGATCATCAAAGCTTGTCTTCTCATATTCACTATTAGTATATGCGACATTATCAATTAAAGAACTTACTTCTTCTAGACTATTTGAAAACCATAAGTATTCGCATTTTCTCAATGTCTTATATGTTTCAAATACTTTATGTTGATTATTTCCAATCACAATACATGGCGTAGCTGTAATTAATGAAAAAATCATTCCATGTAATCTATCAGTAATCACTAACTGAGTACTAGCAAATAATTTCCACTTTTCTTCAAGGATAGCTATTCTTTCATTCTCTGAAATATCTCGTTTTACTACAGTATCTGTAACTAAACAATTATCAAATTTATCTCGACATAAATTATATAGATACTTTTTATCTTTGGCAGAAAGATTACTTTCAAGATCAGATCGTAGACATAAAATTACTCCCATTCTATTATTTACTACTAGTTTTGATTTATCCAAATAAGTTACTATATCAACCATTGGCATAACAGTACATTTAAAATGTTGCTTCATCATCTGTAGCGACTTATTATCTCTTGCCATGATTGTTAATTTAGAACATTTATTATATATCCTTTTACTTTTTGCTAACTCCCTTATCCCATACTTATCATTTGTAAAATAAAAAGTTTGTGGAAAAATTATTATTGTATTGTTTGGAAACGCTTTCATAATGGAACGCCTATTTGACTCTCCAAATTTATATAGGTTTCCCA
>JAEYOU010000257.1 GCA_023411405.1 Pseudomonadota bacterium
GGGTGGAGTCGGGGCGGTGCCCGGGGGCGGCGTGCCGGCGGGGGCCGCCGCGGCGGGCTGCGGCGCGGGAGGGCGCGGCGGGTGGAACAGCGGGATGCGCCGGAACGTCTGCTCCTGCACGTCGGGCGAGAGGCTCCGGAAGTTCAGGTTGTCGAGCATGAACCCCATCGACTCGAGGAAGTGGAGCCCTTCGACCTCGACGCCGCGGTACTCCTCCAGCGTGAGCTGGGGCCGCTCGTTGACGTAGACGACGTTCTCGCCCGTCTTCTGGAGGAACAGGCCGACGTAGATGGAGAACGTGCCGTTCCCGTTGCGGACGCCGCAGAGGTGGCCGGCCACCGTCTGGGGCAGCTTGCCGGGGACCGAGACCTGGGGCTGGTTGATGCTCTCGACGATCGCGACGACCTGCTCGCGGAGCACGGGCAGGTGCGTGATGCTGGACTCGGGCCGGAACACGCCTTCGTGGTAGCGCCGCGCGCAGGGCGCGTCAAGGAAGGGGACCCCTACACCCCGCGCGCCTCCGCCCCCCAGATCACCTTGTGGATCTGGAGCGACAGGCGCGCCTCCACACCGACCGCCAGCATCCACGCGGCGAGCGCGCGCGGCTCCACCTTCCCCCACACCGGGGAGAAGAGCACCTGCACCCGCCCCTCGAGCGCATGGCGCCGGACCACCTCGAGCGACCAGTCGAAGTCCGCCCGCGACGCGACCACGAACTTCACCTCGTCCCGCGGGGCGAGCCGGTCGAGGTACGCGAAGTCGGTCGTCACCTCGCCGGAGTCGGGCGTCTTCACGTCCACGATCCGGACCACGCCGGCGGGCAGGGCGTCGAGCGGCCGCTGGCCGTGCGTCTCGACGGTGACCTCGTAGCCGCGCGCGAGCAGCGCCCCGGCCAGCTCCGGCAGCTCCCGCTGCAGGAGCGGCTCGCCGCCGGTGAGGAGCACGAGCTTGCACGGGTGGCGCGCCACCTCGGCGAGGATCGCCTCCTGGCTCAGGTCCGTGCCGCCGTGGAAGGCGTAGGCCGTGTCGCAGTACCCGCAGCGGAGATCACAGCCAGTGAAGCGGACGAACACGCACGGGAGCCCGGCGCGGGTCCCCTCCCCCTGGAGGCTGAAGAAGATCTCGGTGACGCGCATGCGGGCGGCGAGCGTTATAGCGGATCTCGCGCCGCGGGGCCGCCCTCCGGGCGCGCCGCCGGCCGGGGCGACCGCTCAGTTCTGGACCGCCGCCTCGGGCGCGCCCGGGCGGCCCGGCTCGCGGGCGACCGCCACGGTCGGGGGCCGCGGAGCGTTCCGCATCCGCCGCAGCGCCGCGTTCACGCGGCGGGGGTACACGTGGAAGCGCTCCGGGATCTCGCCCTCGCGCAGGTAGCCGACGATCCGGTTCGGGCCGGCGTTGTAGGCCATGAGGGCGACGTCCTGCCGCCGGAACGAGTTCATCAAGCGGCGGAGGTAGCGGACCCCGGCCTGCACGTTGATGATCGGATCGTGCGGGTCGCCGCGCTCGAGCCCGTGCCGCGCGAGCTCGCTCTCCAGCGTGGGCTCGAGGAGCTGCATGAGGCCGACCGCGCCCGCGCCCGAGCGCGCCGTCGCGTCGAACCGCGACTCGACCTCGATGACCGCGAGCACGAGGAGCGGATCGAGCCGGGCGCGATCGGCCTCGAGCACGATCACCTCCGCGAGCGTGCGGCGCTCCTCCGGCGCGAGCCGCGGCGCGGCCACCCTCAACCGCGCGTGGACGTCGTGGAGCGCGTCGGCGAGCCGCCCGTCGAGCGGCGACTCGCTCGGCTGGACGGCGGGGAGCGGCTCCGGCGCGAGCGGCGTGGGACGCAGGACCACCGCCGCCCACACGGCGGCGGACACACCGATCCCCAGGACGCCCCTCGCGCGCCGGGAGACCATCCCTAGACGGTCTCCTTCTGCTTCGCGAGCTGCTCGAGCCGCTGCGCCACGGTGTCGAGCCGCCGCTCCAGGTGCTCGATGTCCTCGCGGCTCGGGATCCGGAAACGGTTGGCGGCGCGCCGCACGGCCTCGTCGACCGCGCGCTCCACCTCACGGCGCTGGCTGGCGAGCCGCTCGCCGAACTCGCGCGCCTGCCGGCGCACGTCCTCGGGCGAGAACCCCGCGGCGTCGGCGATCCGCGCCAGCACCTTCTCGGCCTCCTGCTCCGCGGCGTTGACGCCCGCGAGCGCGTTCGACCAGGCCTCCTTGAAGAGCGTCTGGATGTCGGCCATCGGTGCCTCCGTGCTCAGCTCTGCGCGGAAGGCTTGGCCTTCCTCGCCTTGGCGCCCTTGACGGGCTTCTGCCCGCGCTCGATCCGCCGCGCGAGACGATCGAGCTCGCGCGACAGCTCCTCGACCTGCTCGCGCGTCGCCACGCCCAGGAAGGCCACCGCCTTCCCCTGCAGCTCCACCATGCGCTCCAGCGCCTCGGCCCGGAACGACTCGGCCTTGCCGCGCCACCCCGCGGCGCGCTCGGCGCCCTGGGCCCGGAGCCGGTCGAACCGCTGCCGCATCTCCAGCATGTTCCAGTCCTGCTTCGCGAGGCGCTGCACGATCTGTTCGAGATCCTTCCGGCTCGCACGTCCCTTGAGCATGAGGTCCTTCCAGACCCGCTGCGCCTCACCCTCCAGCTTCTCGAGCCGGACCTGTGCGGCCTCGAGCGGTTCCTTCAAGAACTCCGGAATCTTGAGCGCACCGCTGTCGAGCTTCTGGACTTCGGCCATGTAGAACCTCCGAGCGCGATCCGTGTTCCCGGGACTCGTCCCGGGGGCCGACATGATAACGCGATGCGTCAACGACCACAAACGCCACAGTGGGGATCGACGCGGCGCGCAGCGCAGGACGCAATCGATCGGTGGCGACGAAGTTCCCCTCCTGGACCTCCCCTCATGGGGCCACGCCCGTGACTGGGTGCGGCTCGGAAGCACGCCCGTGGTCCGCCCCGACGGCCTCGGCGACGGAGCGGAACCCGTCGCGCGCGAGCAACCGGAGGAGGCCGGCGTGGAGCCGTCGGACGAAGCCCGGCCCGCCGTACACGAGCCCCGTGTACACCTGCACGAGCGAGGCACCCGCGCGGATCTTCCGGTAGGCGTCCTCCGGAGAGAGCACGCCGCCGCACCCGACGATCGTCAGCCGGCCCGCCGCCCGCGCGTGGCACCTGCGCACCACCTCCGTCGCCCGCCGCTCGAGCGGCGCGCCGGAGAGCCCGCCCGCCTCGGTGGCGCGCGGGTGGTCCGCGACGCCATCGCGAGAGACCGTGGTGTTCGTCGCGATGACGCCGGCCGCGCCGGCGGCGACGGCCACGTCCACCGCCTCGTCGATGGCGGCGTCGTCGAGGTCGGGCGCCAGCTTCACCAGCAGCGGCTTCCCCGGCGCGCGCTCCCGCAGCCGCGCGACGCAGGCGCGCAGGAGCCGCGCCAGCGCCGCCCCCTCCTGGAGCTGCCGGAGGCCGGGCGTGTTCGGGGACGAGATGTTCACGACGAGGTAATCGGCGAACGGGTGCAGCCGATCGATGCAGGCGAGGTAGTCCGCCTCGGCCTCCTCGTTCGGCGTGACCTTGTTCTTCCCGACGTTCACGCCCACGACGCCGAGCCGGGCCCGGGGCGCCACCGCCGCGAGCCGCGCCGCGCACGCCTCGGCGCCGGCGTTGTTGAACCCCATCCGGTTGACGAGGGCCCGGTGCTCCGGGAGGCGGAACAGGCGGGGGCGGTCGTTCCCGGGCTGCGGCCGCGGGGTGATGGTCCCGATCTCCACGTGCGAGAACCCGAGCGCGAACAGCCCGGGGACGAGCACCTCGCCCTTGTCGAACCCCGCGGCGAGGCCGATCGGGCTCGCGAACTCGAGGCCGAGGCACCGCACCCGCAGCGCCGCGGGCGCCGCCGGGCGCAGGG
>JAEYOU010000330.1 GCA_023411405.1 Pseudomonadota bacterium
GGGTGGACCTGCTCGAGCCAGGACGCGGGCCCCTCGCCGGCCGCGGCGCAGCCGGCGAGCGCCGCCCAGCCGTCGGAGAGCCAGAGGCGATCGCCGTCCAGATCCCAGTCGAACACCGTGTCGCCCGTGGCCGCGAGCGCGGCGGCGGCGCGCGTGAGCAAGTCGCTCTCGGCGCCGGCGGGCGCAGGCGGCGCGTCCGCTCCGGGCGGGAGGGGCTCCGGTCGGCGGCGTACGCGCGAGCTCACGGCGGCGGCTCCCTCCGAGCGGCGGTCACCGTACGTACGCGGGAGAGCGCGATCAAGGCACGACTCCGGGTGCGGCGCGCGCGAAGGCGGGAGGGGTAGGAGACCCTCCGACCGGCGCGCGACGCGCGGGCCCGGCGCCGTCGCCGGGGCGTGGGACAGCGAGATCGCCGCCGTGTCGTCGTCGGGCCGTGGCGAGTCACCCTGCGTGAATGCGGATCCGCTCCGACAGCAGGGATGGGCGAGGCGGCGCAGTGTGACGCCTCGTTTCACGATGAGCGTACCCCGGGAGGGCCGGGTCGCGCCGTCCCCACCGGCGCTCACGGATCGTCGGCGAGCGGCTGCGCGGCCGCTATCCCTGGGTCCCGCGAGGGCGGCGGCACCTGCGCCGCTCCCGCGTGCATGACGAGCTCCGAGAGCTCCACCAGCGTCAGGTTCCGGGGCGAGCGCCGGAGCTCCTGTTCGAGGCCGTCGAGCACGTCGCGGAGCGGGCCGGGGAGGTGCGCCTCGAGCGCGGGCCGCGTGGAGTCCGCCTCCGGCTCGCGCCGGAGCGCGTCGCGCACGTCGAGGGCGCGGACGGCAGCGGGATCGCGGCCCGGCAGGAGATACGTGTCGCGGCCGGCGACGGCGCGCGCGAGGATCCCGGCGCGGACGAGCGCCCCGAGGACCTCGTCCACCGGCGCGCGGGGGAGCTGGACGAGATCGGCGAGCTCGGTCTCGGGGCGGCGGGCGCCCGCGCGGAAGTCGCGCGTCACCACGGCCGCGAGCGCGACCGCGAGCCGCTCGCGGAGCGCCTGATCGACGCGCTGGTTGACGAACCGCTCGCCCATCGCGCGCCGGTTCTGGTGGCTCGCGGCCACCTGGGCGCCGGCGAGCACGGTGATCCACGAGAAGTAGGTCCAGACGAGGAAGACCGGCAGGGCGCCCAGGACGGAGTAGAGGGCGTTGTACCGCGCCATCCCGAGCTGGAACTGCACGTGCAGCACCAGCACTGCCTGCCAGAGCAGGGCGCTCACCGCCGCACCGAGGAGCGCGGACGCTGGGCGGACGTGCACGTTGGGGAGGATGACGAACAGCGCGAACAGGGCGGTCGCCACGACCACCACCGAGGTGAACCGGAGGAGGAAGTCGATGAGCGCGCCGAGCCCCAGCGTCTCGCGCAGGAACAGGACGAGCTGCGAGCTCTGGGCGGCGGTGGCGAAGGTGGTCGCCACCACGAGGAGGATGGGCGTCGTGACGAGCAGCGTGACGTAGTCCGTCACCTGCCGGAGGAACGGACGCTGAGTCCGTGCCCCCCACACGACGTTGAACGAGGACTCGATGCTCGAGAGGAGGCTGACGCTCGTGTAGACGAGGGCGATCAGGCCCACGACCCCGAGCGTCGAGACGTTCGTCCGATCGACGAACTGGAAGACGTACTGAACCGCCGCGAGCAGCGAGGCGTTCTCGCCGAACGTCCGCGTGAGGTACGGGGTGAGGGTCCCCTCCACGAAGCCGGAGTACGCGCCGAGCCCCTTCAGGACGGCGAACGCGAACGCGAGCAGCGGGACGACGGAGAGGATCGAGAAGTACGTGAGCGCCGCGGCGCGCAGCGTGAGCCCGTTCTCGAGGAACCCCCGGACGGTGGCGTAGCCGAGGCGGCTCAGCGCGGCGAGCACGCGCCGGGCGCCCCGTGGTGCGTCCGGCCCGACGCGCCACGCGCGATCGGTGAACCAGCTCCGGAGCTCGTCGAGGGCAGGGCGCCGCGCCCGGGCCGCGCGCATCGATGGAAGGTTGTGACGCCTCCGGCCAGGCAGCCGCGCCCGGACGGGGGGAGGCGGGAAAAGGATCTCGTTGGGGGGGGCGAGGCGCCCCTCCGACCCCCCGCTCGCCGCGCTGCCCGTCACCCGCGGGGCGCGTAGTGGCGCGAGAGCCACCGCGCGAGGCCGTCGAGCCCCGGGAAGAGGACGCGCTCGGTCACGTTTGCCTGGTCGAGCTTGTCCCGGATCTCCCACTTCACCGTCCGTGGAATGATCACCCGCCGGTACAGCTCGGGGTGGCCGGCCAGCCACTCGTCGAGCGCCGCGTGCGGATCGGGGAGGACCGAGAAGAGCGCGTACTGGTTCACCAGGCGTGCGTCGAGCGACGGCGGCTCGAAGAACGCCAGGAAGAGGCGCTCCCGGGCGAGCGCGTCGAAGGCGCGGAGGTCCCGGGAGACCGACTCCAGCATCTGGACGGTGAGCACGTTCGCCCCGGCGGCCTCGAGCACGGTCCGCAGGACCTGCGGCAGCTCGCGGTGGGCCCGGACGTAGTCCACGCACCACACCACCCCGTCCGCCTCGGTCCGGTCGAGCTCCGAGGTCGCGAAGTGGAGCGCGACGAGCGGCGAGTACGTCCAGTCGAGGAGGCGCGTGGGTAGGCCGTGGTGCTGCCCGAGCGTGACCCACTTCCACTCCGAGTCGGCGAGCTCGGCGTGGAGCTCGTGCGAGTACTTCCGGAAGTTCCGGAGCAGGTGGTACTCGAGCTCCTGGAACGGTCCGCCCAGGCGGGACAGGCTCGTGCGGAGCGGCCAGGCCGCGTCGGAGAGGCCTCGGAACGCCAGGTCGGAGCGGTGCCTCCGCAGGGGCTCCTGCCAGGCGTCCTCGAACAGGAGCTCCAGCGCGTGCTCGAAGGAGCGCGCGCGCTGGTCCGGCCGTCTCTCCATCGGGGCCTCCTGCGGTGAAACGTAACGACGCTCCGGGTACCGGTCGCGTCGATCCCGTTCGACGGAGGGTCCAGGGCGCCCCGGGAGCTGCAAGAGGTGAAAGCGCGTGTCCGCGCGCCCCCGGAAGACCCGCCCTTCCGGTGGAAATCGTGCACGGGGGGTGCTAGCCAGGAGCGCGGAACGGAAGCGCGGACGTCACGGGGTCGCAGCCCCGGCGGAGGAGTGGCGCGTCGGGCCGGTCGGGGATGACGTCTCGTTCCGGTAGGGCAACCGCGGTCCGAAAGGACATCGTGAGCATGGTCTCCAAGAGGCAGGAATCCGCCGACCGCAAAGCCGCCGCCAGCCCTCGCGAGGGCGGGAAGGGCGCCACCGCCGCGGCCCCGGAGCTCGAGGCGCTGCTCGGCCGTCCGCGCCAGGAGCTGCTCGACCTCGCCGTCGATCTCGGGCTCAAGGCCGTGAGCAAGCTGGCCAAGCCGGAGCTCGCCCGCCGCGTCCACGAGGCGCGGGCAGCGGTGGGCCCTGCCCGATCCGCGCCCGCCGCCGCGAAGGCCGCGCCCGCGAAGGCGGCCCGTGCCCCCGCCGAGAAGGCACCGGCCGAGAAGGCACCCGCGCCGAAGGGTGCTGCCCCGAAGCCCAGCCCCGGTGGGAAGCCTGCGAAGCCCGCTGCCCGGGCCTCCGCCTCCGGGGCGGCGAAGCAGCCGGCGGCCGCCGAGCGCATCTCCGGGAAGGCGGCAGCCCGGGAGCCGGCGGAGCGTCCCCCCGCGCCGGCGGCACGCGCGTCCGAAC
>JAEYOU010000412.1 GCA_023411405.1 Pseudomonadota bacterium
GCCTGGCGCCCATTCGCGCCGGTCCGATGTGAGCGGCCGGGGAGGTTCGGCCGCTCACCGTTCGCAGTTTATTGCCGCGCCGGACCGCCGGCGCGCTGCTGGATCTCAAGAAGCTGCTTCTTCACCAGCTCGATGTCCGTGGCCTGCGGAGCCAGCTCGACGTAAGTGTTCACTTCTCGGACCGCGCCAGTGTAATCGCCTTTGTTGGCGAGCGCGAGCCCGAGGATGTGGTGGAGCTTGGCGGTACCCGGAGAGATCTTGAGCGCCTCGCGCGCGCTTTTCTCGGCGGCATCGGGATTCCTGAGGTTCAGGTTGGCGATGGAGTTCCACATGTACGCTTGAGGGAAATCCACCGGGTTCAACCGGATGAGAGTCTCGGTGTTCTTCGCTACCTCATCCCACTTCTTCTCCGAGCTGGCGAGGATCGCAAGATTTAGATACGGCTTTACGTACTTTGGATCGGCCTCGAGTGCCTGCGCAAAAGCTTTCCGCGCCTCCTCTGGGCGTTGCTGCTCCTGGTGGGCAACGCCGAGTTCATACCACGCCGCGGCATAAGTCGGATGCTCGGCCACCGCCTTCTCGAATTGTTTCTGGGCGTTCTCCCACTTACTCTTCTTCATTGATTCCAGGCCCTTCTCATAGGCCTTCTTCGCGTCCTTGGGAGCGCTCAGGCTGGTAGCGCTGATGGTGGTGCCTTCGACATTACCGAGGCGGTGGAGAACGATCGTACCGACGTCAGGGTTATCGAGCGCCCGGCGCTGGCTGAGGTTGATCACATCGGACCGGTACCCAGCCAAGGCGGCGCGGAGTTCGCAGCCGAGAAGGCGCGGGTCCGAGCCGAACGGACCGGCGCCGCGCGAGGAGGTCCGGCCGCCTCCGATGCCCATGTTCGAATCCCCGAAAGGATCGCGGGTGGAACTGACGCTGGCATCGGCCATCATCGCCGAGTTGCGACCCAATTCGAAGCTGAACCGGCCTTTCGAATCCGTGAAACCCTCCGGCCGCGGCATGCCGTTGCAAACGCGTTCGAGTACGACCGGCTCGGGAGGCGGTGTGCCGTCGTCCATCATCACCCGGCCGGACAGGTATACCGGCCTCGGTATATCGGGCATGGTCGTACGGCTCTCATCCTGCGGCATGCGTGATTGCGGCAAGGGTGTCCGCCCCGGTTGAGTCCCCGGTTGGCCGCCGCCGGGCTGGCCACCTCCTGGCTGGCCGCCTCCCGGTTGCTGGCCGCCACCGCCCGGAGTCTGTCCGCCCGGGGGCTGCTGACCCCTCCCCTGTCCCCAGGCAGTCTGAATGCACAAAGCAAGCCCTACGGAGAGAACGGATCTCACGATCCAGTGGTGGGTCATAAAACCTCCCGTTTGCACACATTATGGCACAGGGCCCAACCATGGCCCCCTAGATATCGCTTCCCCAAGCGACAACTCGAGGACAAGCCGCACGATAACCATGGTGGGAGATGCAAAGGCGCCGGCATCACCAAGACAAACAGAAGGGAAAGATGCAATGACAGTACAACCGACTTTCAGTAACCTGCTTCCCGGCTTCCCGTCGCAACAGCCGATCGTGATCAACGGCAGCAGCGGCAGCGACCGGATCTCCGTCACCCCCGGCCGCAACGGTGGCGTCGATGTGAGCGTGAGGGAGCAGAATGGCAAAGTGCGCCACTACAGCCTGAGCGCGGAAGAAGCCAAGCGCCTTGTGATCAAGGCCGGCGACGGCAACGATTCGGTGTATATCGATCCGCGAGTCAAGCAGGGGATCACGGTCGATGGGGGCCGTGGGAACGATGTGATCTTTGGCGGTAGCGGGAACGACCGTCTTTACGGCGGCTCCGGCGACGATTTCATCTCCGGCGGGGCCGGCAACGATCTCATCGACGGCGGCCGTGGAAACGACGTTCTGCTCGGCGGCAGCGGGAATGACCGTATCTACGGCCGGGACGGCAACGATTACATCGATGCGGGCGCCGGCAATGACTTCGTGGACGCCGGCCGCGGCAACGACTACGTTCGCGGCGGCGCGGGCAACGACCGGATCTACGGCGGAGATGGCAACGACTACCTCGACGGGGGCCGCGGCAACGACTACATCCGCGGCGGGCGCGGGAACGATGTGCTTGTGGGCGGCCCGGGAGTCGATTCCCTTCACGGCGATCAGGGGAGAGACACGCTCGTCCAGAACTCCATTCTCGACCTGCTGCGCCGTTCGCTCCTGCTCAGGCCGTAGGCTTCCGCTCCGTTTTGCAGGCACCCTCCATTAAGTCGCGACCGTCTCGCTCCCGGTGTGCCCGGGGGTGAGGCGGTTCGCGCTGTTTCAGCGCACCGTCGCGAGAATCGCCTGGACCTGGGTCGACCAGGCGTCCATGGAGGAATGAATTGCCCGGCCAAGATATGCGGCTCGCAGTTCTCGCAGCGCGGGCAGCCGGCGGCAGCCGATCGCGTAGCGACGGTACCGGGGCTGCTCCTGGAGCGCGGCGTCGGGCAAATAGACGGGTTCGCGGCGAAAGTTGACGAGGCTCAGTCCGCGAGTGAGACCCGCGATCGCGCCTTCCACCATTGTCGCTGCGCGGGACGGATCATTCAGAATCGCGGACTGCTCCGGCGCTGCGATGCGGAAGAAGTAAGTCGCGCGGCCCGTGCCGGTCCCGGCTTCCCAGGCGACGATGTTCGCATGCCGCTTCGAATCGGCCGCAAGCGCCATCGGAATGACGAACCAGCAGAAGACGGAGTCGTCGCCAACGCTTTCGACCAC
>JAEYOU010000450.1 GCA_023411405.1 Pseudomonadota bacterium
CGGTCGCGGTGCAGACGACCGTCACCGGCACGCCGCGGGGGCGGAGCTCGTGATCCGCGGCGAGCGCCACCGAACGGGCCGCGGCCGCCGCGGCGCCGTGCAGCCCGAGGCCGGGGCGGGGCGCGAAGGCGTCGAGCGTGGAGAAGACGATCGCGTGTCCGCGCCCGCGCGGGACCATGTGCGCGGCGGCGGCCTGGAGGCCGAACGCGGTGCCCTTCGCGTTCACGTCCAGGTGCCGGTGCACGTCCTCGGGCGAGGCCGCGCAGGCGGCGCCGGCCTTCAGGTGGCCGGCCGCGTGGAGGAGCACGTCCACGCCGCCGAAGGCGCGCGCGCCCGCGGAGAAGGCGTGGGCCCACTGCGAGGGCTCGCGCACGTCGAGCGGGACGAGCCGCACCTGGGTCGCGGGCCAGGCGGCGAGGCGGGAGGCCTCCTCGAGCCGGTGGTTGTCGAGATCCGCAGCGACGACGCGCCCGCCGAGCGTCACGAGGCGATTGACCAGGCTCTGTCCCAGGCCGCAGGCGGCGCCGGTCACGAGGTAGACGGGATCGTTCACGGGGCGCCCTCGAGGTCCGATCGGATCGTGCGCACTTTCCCCGCGTTTCGTAAACGCCGCGGGTCGTCACAGGGCGCGGCGCGAGGTCGCGGGGGCAACGACCACCGGTGAACGTCCGAGCACGTCGGGGGGTAGGACTCCACGCGGCCGGACGAGGAGCATCCCGACGACGAGCAGGGCGGCGAGCGCAGCGGCGCCTGCCAGGGCCCAGCGGAGCGGCATGGGCGCGGTCTCCGCGAGCCAGGCCACGAGGAACGGGGTGAGGCCGCCGAAGAGCGCACCCACGTGATAGACGAGCGCGAAGCCGCGGGCGCGCACCTCCGCCGGGAACAGCGCGGCGAAGAGGTACGGCGTCACCCCCGAGATGCCCGCCCCCAGGAGCCCGGCCAGCGCCGCGCCCGCCCAGAGCCCCGCGCCGGGCCCGGCTGCGCCGACGTAGAGCGGCAAGGCGAGGAGGAGCAGCAGCAGCGGGACGACCTGCGCGCGCACCACCCCGAAGCGGGACGCGGCGGCGCCGATCGCGGCGGCGCCGACGAGCATGCCGAGCTGGAAGAGGAGCGTCGGGAGCGGGAGCGCAGCCGCGGGGAGGCCGAGCTCCTTCTGGAGCATCGCGGCCCAGTTGCCGACGAGCGCGTAGTAGACGGCGAAGCTGAGCGCGTAGAGGGCGGAGCCCCAGACGACGCGGCGGCGGAAGAGGCTGGGAACGGTCTGATCGAGGCCGTTCACCCTGAGCGTAGCGGACGGCCTTCGGCCGTCCGCGGAGTCGAAGGGGGGCTCGCGCACGGGCTCGGGAGGTCTCGTCTCCTTCACGAAGAGGCGGATGGGGACGACGAGCAGCGCGGGGGCGGCGGCGATGAGGAAGAGCGTCCGCCAGCGCTCCTCGCCGACGGCGGCGTAGGCCACCGCGGCGAGCACGTACCCGATGCCGAAGCTCCCCTGGAGGACGCCCGAGGCGAGGCCGCGGGACCGCGCCGGCCAGCTCTCCATCGCGAGCGCGGAGCCCGCGGTCCACTCCGCGCCCATGCCGAAGCCGAACAGCGTCCGGAGGACGAGGATCGCCGTGAAGCTGTCGGCGAAGTACACCGCCCCGTCACAGGCCGCGAACCAGAGGATCGAGAGCATGAGCGGGAGGCGCCGGCCGTATCGGTCGGCGAGCCACCCCGCGAGGAGCCCGCCCAGGAGCCGCACGAGGAGCGTGAGCGTGACGGAGAGGGCCGTCGAGCTGAGCTGGACGCCGAACTCCTTCGCGATGGGCCGCATCGCGAAGAGGAAGACGCAGAAGTCGAAGCCGTCGAGGACCCAGCCCGCCCAGGCGGCGCCGTAGTTGGTCCACTGGGCGCGGGTGGGCTCGCGCCACCACGGCGCGGCGGCGGCAGCGGCAGACGGCGTGGGCTCGGCCATGCGCCGGGGAGTACCCCGGTCAGGGCGGCGTGGACAAGCGGTCTTCCCGGACCGCGGCGAGCAGCGCCCGGAGCGCGGCCACCGCGGCGGGATCGGGCCGGATCACCTCGGGGTGGTAGCCGCAGGTGGCGAGCCCCAGGTCGCGGACCTCCCCTGACGGCGCCCGGACGTGGGCGACGAGCGCGCACCCCTCGTCGCGCGCGGCGACGTCGCCGGCGGTCTCGAGCTCCACCCAGAGTGCGCGTCCCGGCGGGTGCGTGGCCAGCCACTCGCGCATCCCGTCCTCGTACTCGACCCGCTCGTCGGGCGCGATGTAGTCGCGCACCAGCGTCTGGTACGCGAGGACGAGGGCGCCGGGCTCGCTCGACGAGAGCCGGTCGAGCTTCGCGGGGACGTTGCGGGCGAGGATGGGGACGAGCACGGGCGCGTCGGGCCGGGGGCGCGCGGCGGCGAAGGCGCTCAGCGCCGCCTCGAGCCGCTCCTGCCGCCGGGCGTCCCCGGGCCACACGCACGCGCGGAGCCAGTCGGCGTCCTCGGACCGGCCGGCGTCGAGGGGCTCCGGATCGAGGCCGAGCCGGGCGACGGCGTGGACC